>JAGXAX010000012.1 GCA_018971405.1 Alphaproteobacteria bacterium
GAAATGGGCAAGGCGATGATGGGCACGGGCGAAGCCATGGGCGAGCGCCGCGCGGTGGAAGCCGCCGAAGCGGCCATTTCCAACCCGCTGCTCGACGACATCTCGATGAAGGGCGCGCGCGGCGTGCTGATCAACATCACCGGCGGCCTCGACATGACCCTGTTCGAAGTCGACGAAGCCGCCAACCGCATCCGTGACGAAGTCGATCCGGACGCCAACATCATCTTCGGCTCGACCTTCGACGAAGCTTTGGAAGGCAAGATGCGCGTTTCCGTCGTCGCCACCGGCATCGAGGTCGAGGCGGGACTGCAAGCCCGTCCGCTGAACCTTGGCATGGCGGGTTCCGAACAAGTCCGCCGTCCGGCCGGAATTCCCCCCCTCGGCGCGCCCGCCGTGTCCAGACAGCCTGCGCCCGCCTATATGGAGAGCCAGTCCGGCGGATATGACAGAATGTCCATGAGCACTCCGCGTCAGGACTTCGGCAGCGCCATTCCGGCCGCCATCCTGCCGCAGCATGCGCCGCTGCAAGGCCAATCCCACGGACAACCCATGATGGCGCGTGCGGCGCAAGCGGGGTATGCCCAAAAAGCGCAGCAGCCCGCTCCCGCGCAGCCGCAGGTGACAATGGGACAAGCCTCTTCCACGGCCTACACCCCTGCCGCCACGGCTCATAAGCTGGACGAAGCAGACGTCAGCGTCGAGGATACCTGGACGAAACCGCCGCAAACGCAAACCATCCAGCGTCACTCCTCACCGACGGGGCAATCGCCCAATTCTCCCCGCGCGGTGCGTCACGGCAACAGCTTCATCCCGCCGAAGCCGGTCGATCCGCGCGCCCCGCACGCGGCTTCCGGCGACTTGTTTGGCGAGACGTCTGCCGCGGCTCAACCCCGCGCGCCAATGGCCGCCGAAAAGCAGGTGAAAAAGTCGCCTTCCATCTTCGAACGCTTCACCATGCAGCGCCCGGAAGGCAAGACGCCCGCCGCTCCGGCGCCGCGTGAAACGGCGCCGAGCCTTTCCGTCGAGGAAGGCGGCAAACAGGCGGACGACGAACTGGATATTCCGGCCTTCCTGAGAAGGCAGGCCAACTGATCCAAAAGACCTTATATATCTTTCTAAAAAAAGCCCTGGTTTTTCCAGGGCTTTTTTTATAAAAAAATAAAAACAGCCTGTTTTCGCAAAGGCTATATGTTTTAAAATATCTTTTTATATCAAAGTGTTAATCCTGTAACAGTCTGTCACAAAGAGTGACTTCAAGGACATGCATACGTTTGATATCAATGACGTATCGGGATATTCGCCCGTCCAAAAAATACTATCGGTTTGTTCCATGTTGAAATCCACCCGCCAGCACACGCTCAAAGCCCCCGTCACGATTTCGGGCATCGGCGTCCATTCCGGCGCGCAGGCGACGATGACGCTCAAGCCGGCGCCCGCGTCATCTGGCATCAGTTTCATCCGCACGGACATCACGGACCGCCCGAACGCGGTCCCCGCACAATGGGATCGCGTCACCGACACGCAGCTTTGCACCGTCCTCTCCAACGGACACGGGGTCAGTGTTTCCACCGTCGAGCATTTGCTGTCGGCCTTCGCCGCGCTCGGCGTCGATAACGCAACCGTCGAGATCAACGGCCCCGAAATCCCGATCATGGACGGCAGCGCCATCCAGTTCCTCGAAAAAATCAACATCGTCGGCCTTTCCCGCCAGTCCGCGCCGCGCCGCGCGCTGCGCGTCAAAAAAACCGTATCGTGCAAGGACGGCGACAAGGAAACTTTTCTCAGCCCCGCCGACGGCGCCTATTTCGGCATGGAGATCGACTTCACGTCGCCGCTGATCGGCTGCCAGAAATACACGCATGAGCTTACGGAATCCCGTTACCGCAGCGACATCGCGCCCGCGCGCACGTTCGGCTTCCTGAAAGAAGTCGAACACCTGAAAAAACTCGGCCTCGCCCGCGGCGGTTCCCTTGAAAACGCCATTGTGATCGACGGCGACAAGGTTCTCAACCCCGAAGGCCTGCGCTTCAGGAATGAATTCGTCCGCCACAAGATTCTGGACGCCATCGGCGACATTTACCTCGCGGGCGCGCCGCTGATCGGCCACTACCACGGCGTCCGCGCCGGACATGCCATGAACAACAAGATCCTGCGCGCGCTCTTCGCGCAGCCGGACACTTTCGAGTTCGTGACAATGGGCGAAAAGACGCACGTCACCCCTGTTGCGAACCGTAATCACGCGGGAACGGCCATTCCCGCCTGACGCGATTATCTCCCTTCATTTCCATGGATATACGCGCTACTCTGGCTTGAACAGAGCCAGACATGACATCCTTTAAAAAAAACCTTGCCGATACAGCCCTGACGCCGACAGCCCTGTTCTGGCTGTTCGCAGGCATTTATTTCGCGTGCTGGACGGTCGTGCCGACCTTCGCCATCGCCAACGTGCCGATCGACACGCTCGAAGGATACGCCTGGGGGCATGAATGGCAACTCGGCAGCTACAAGCACCCGCCGCTCGCCGCCTGGATACTGGAAGCGCTGGCCATTCTCACGCGCCGCGCGTCATGGGCGCATTTCTTCGCCAATGAGGTCTCCGTCTTCGTCGCCTTCTGGGCCGTATGGCGGACGGGAAAGCGCATCGTCGGAGAAAATAAAGCGCTGGTCGCCGTCGGATTGCTGGCGGTTGTTCCCTACTACAACATCCTCATCCCCGAATTCAACCCGAACGTCCTGCAACTGCCTTTCTGGGCGCTGATCGGCTGGTCGTTCCACCGCGCCGTGAAGGAAAACAAAACAATCGACTGGCTGGCGCTCGGGCTGTGGAGCGCCGCTGGCATGTACAGCAAGTACAGCACCGCGCTGCTGCTGGCGGCGCTGATCGCGCTGATGCTCGGCCACCCCGAGGCGCGCAAGCATCTCAAATCAAAAGGCCCGTGGCTGACGATCCTTTTCGGCATGGCTTTGATGATGCCGCATATCGTCTGGCTGTTCGAAAACCGCTTCATGCCCTTCACCTACGCCGAAAACCGCTTCCAGCATCCGCCTTACCCTTTTGATTTCATCATCGTTCCCGCGCAGTTCGTTTTCTGGCAGGCATTGACCTTGCTGCCCGCGATCGTTCTTTATGCCGGGTCGTTCGGCAAACCTCGCGCCGCCGCACAGGGTCGCGACATTCCGTTCGACAAGGCCTTCCTTTACACCGTGGCCTTCGGCCCCGCGCTCATCACCGCCCTCATCGCCATGGGCACGCGGGACGTGATCCGCAACATGTGGGCGACGCCGGACTGGAATTTTATCGGCCTGTGGGCTGTCTATGCCTTCACGCCCGCGCTTTCGCCGCACCGCTTGCGCCGCTTCGCCGGACTCTGGATATTCTTTTTCGTTGTCGGCCTGGCAGGATTCGTCTATGTCGAGGCGCTTGCGCCCTACGTCACGCATAAAGTCAAACGTATCAATTTTTCCGGAAAATTATTTGCCGCGCAAATTTCCAAAAACTGGCATGAACGCTACCACACGCCGCTGCGCTACGTCGTCGGCGACACATGGATAGGCGGCAATATCGCCTATTACGCGCCGGACCGCCCGCATCTGCTTATTTTCGGTAATTACGAGATCAGTCCCTGGATCAAGCCCGCCGATATCGGAAAAGACGGCGGCGTGATCGTCTGGTGCGGTTTAAATTGCGATGTACGCGACCATGATGCCGTGCCTCCATACCTTCGTACCGAATTCCCGCAAGCTCAAATCCAGAAAGCCCTGATTTTCCCGCAAGGCACACATGCCCAGGTTCCTTTAGGCATGGTCGATTGGGCGATTATCCCACCGCGAGACGCGGCAAACGGTCAGCAAAAGCCCTGATTCCCGTCTTTTCCCGCCGCTATAAACCATGCTATAAGAACATAAGTTCCGTTTTTGTTTTGTTCCGGGTATCGTCATGACAGATATGAGACGCATCGGTGTCGTTTTATGCCTTTTTCCCCTGCTGCTCGCCACGGCCTGCAGCGGCGGCAAAAAGGACGCCGGTCTCGTGCAGCAGCCGGCGCCGGTAGCCAAGATGTACGACAAGGCCGCCGCCGAGCTGCAGGACGGCGAGTACAGCGAGGCCGCAAAGGGCTTCAACGACGTCGAGCAAAACTATCCCTATTCCGAATGGGCGACGCGCGCGCAGATGATGGCGGCCTACGCCTATTATAAAAGCCTGAAATACGACGACGCCGTGATGGCGCTCGACCAGTTCATCGAGCTGCATCCCGGCGACCCCAGCGTCGCCTACGCCTATTACATCAAGGCGCTTTGCTACTACGAGCAGATTTCCGACGTGCAGCGCGACCAGCAAATGACGCAAAAAGCCCTCGCCGCCCTGCGTCAGGTGCGGGAACGCTTTCCGGACACGCCTTACGCCCGCGACGCCGACCTGAAAATAGACCTTACGCTCGACCACCTTGCCGGCAAGGAAATGGAGATCGGGCGGTACTATCTCAACCATCAGGACTATCAGGCCGCCATCAACCGCTTTGAAACAGTCGTCACGCAATACCAGACAACAACGCAGGTGCCGGAGGCTCTTGAGCGTCTGGTAGAGGCCTATACCGCGCTCGGCATCAAGGCGCAGGCGCTCAAGTCCGCAGCCATCCTCGGCCAGAACTTCCCGCAGAGCCAGTGGTACCGCAATGCCTATAAAATCGTCGGGCCGCAAGCCCCCGCCCCTGCGCCCAACTCCGTCTATGATAAAACTCTGGGCAAGATCTTTTAGGCCGGAGGCATCATGCTCGCGAGCCTCACCATCCACAATATCGTCCTCATCGACCGGCTGACGCTGGAAGGCGAAGGGGGGCTTGCCGCCCTGACGGGCGAAACCGGCGCGGGAAAATCCATCTTGCTCGACGCGCTCGGCCTCGCCCTCGGCGCGCGCTCGGAATCCGGCCTTGTTCGGCATGGCGCCGAACAGGCAGCCGTCACTGCCTGCTTTGATTTGCCCGCACGGCATCCCGCGCACGCTCTGTTGAAAGAAAAAGGCCTGCCCTCCGCCGAAACGCTGATCCTGCGCCGCACTTTAGGCAAAGACGGGCGCAGCAAGGCCTTCATCAACGACGAACCTGTCAGCATGCAACTCCTCAGGGAAATCGGCGCGACGCTGGTGGAAGTGCACGGGCAGTTCGAGACGCAAGGCCTGCTTGATCCGCAAACGCACAGCGCCGCGCTCGATTCCTACGCCGGACTTTCCGAAGACGCCGCCAAAACGCGGCAGGCATGGGCGGGCTGGCGCACGGCGCGCGAAAGACTCGAGGCCGCGGAAACCGGCATAGAATCCATGCGACTGCAGGAAGAATACCTGAAGGATGCCGTTGCCGAGCTGGAAAAGCTCAGCCCGCAACGGGGAGAAGAGGAAATCCTTGCAGAAAAGCGCCATTTCCTGCTGCATGCGGAAAAAATGCGCGACGGGCTCAGTCAGGCGACGGAGATACTTGAAAGCGACGACGGGGTGCAGTCTCTACTCGGAAGATTGCACGCGGCGCTCGGCCGCATCGCCGGAAACGCCGGAGAAAGAATGACAGCCGTGATGGAAACGCTCGCCCGCGCCGAAAGCGAAACGTCCGAACTTGCCTACCAGATCGAAGCGCTTAAAAGCACCGACAGCGGAGACGGAAATCTCGCCGCCATCGAAGATCGCTATTTCGCCCTCAGGGAATGCGCCAAGAAACACCGCTGCACGGTCGATCAACTGCCGAAAATCCACGAAGATTTGTCGCAAAAACTGCGCCTGATCACGCATCACGATGACACACTTGCGGAGCTGCGCAAAAACGTCGGCGACGCAAGGGAAAAATTCGTCTCTCTGGCGGAAAGGCTCAGCGCCGCCCGCGCCAGGGTCGCGCAAAAAATCGGCAAGGCCGTCAATGCCGAGCTGCCCGCACTGAAGCTCGACAAGGCGACATTCTCCGTTGCCGTCACCCGCGCGAAAGATGAATCCGCCTGGGGGCCGAACGGCCTCGACAAAGTGCAGTTCACCGTCGCCACAAATCCGCAAACGCCCGCGGGGCCGATCCACAAAATCGCCTCCGGCGGCGAGCTTTCGCGCTTCATGCTGGCGCTGAAACTCATCCTCGCTGAGACAAGCTCCATCCCGACGCTGGTGTTCGACGAAGTGGACAGCGGCATCGGCGGCGCGACGGCGGACGCGGTGGGCGAGCGCCTCTCCCGCCTCGCCAAAAAATATCAGGTTCTGGTCGTCACCCACAGCCCGCAGGTCGCCGCCCGCGCCGCGCACCACTGGATCGTCGCCAAGACGGCGCAAAAGGGCACGGTCATCACCAAAATAACGCCGCTGAAGGCGCTCGAAGAACGGCAAGAGGAAATCGCCCGCATGATTTCCGGCGCCAAAGTGACGTCGGAAGCGCGCGCCGCCGCCGCCAAGCTGCTGGAACACAATGTCGCCTAAGAAAAAAAACCAATTTCCACCGGTTGCCGGGCTGAACGTTCTCGAAGCCGGGGCGGAAGCGGCGCAACTGCGCAGGGAAATAAAACGTCACGACATCCTCTATCACCAGAAAGACGCACCGGAAATCTCCGACGCCGCCTACGATGCCTTGAGAAAACGTCTGGAGAACATAGAAACCGCCTTTCCTGCGCTTGCAACGCAGGATAGCCCGACGCATAAGGTCGGCGCGAAACCGGCACGGGAATTCGCGAAAGTAAAGCACGCCGTGCCGATGCTGTCTCTTGCGAACGCTTTCAGTGCGGAAGACGTGGATGATTTCGTCGCGCGCGTGCGCAAGTTCCTGCGCCTATCCGACGATGAAAAACTTGAAATTCTCGCCGAGCCGAAGATCGACGGCCTCTCCTGCAGCCTGCGCTACGAAAACGGCGTTTTCACGCAGGCCGCCACCCGCGGCGACGGCGAGGAAGGCGAAGACGTCACCGCCAACGTCAAAACCATCAAATCCATTCCGCAAAAGCTGCCCAAAGGCGTGCCGGAGATTCTCGAAGTGCGCGGTGAAATCTACATGACCCGCGCCGATTTTGAAAAGCTCAATAAAGAACAGGCAAAAAACGAAGACAAGGTTTTCGCCAATCCGCGCAATGCCGCCGCCGGCAGCTTGCGCCAGCTTGACCCGAACATCACCGCAGAACGCCCCTTGAAATTTTTTGGCTACGCACTCGGTGAAATATCATCCCCCATCGCTGAAACGCAAGAAGGCATCCGCAAAAAACTGACACAGTGGGGCTTCGACGTGCCGGAACCGGAAGCCCTGCTGGATACACCTGAAAAAATCGTCTCTTTTCATGCCAAAACCTACGAGGCACGCCCGAAAATAAAATATGATCTCGACGGCGTCGTCTACAAGCTCAACGATCTCGAATACCAGCGCCGCCTCGGCTTCATCAGCCGCTCGCCGCGCTGGGCAGTCGCGCATAAATTCCCTGCCGAGCAGGCGGAAACGATTTTGCGCAAAATTACCGTGCAGGTCGGGCGCACCGGCACGCTCACCCCCGTCGCGGAGCTCGAACCCATCAACGTCGGCGGCGTGATGGTCAGTCGCGCCACGCTGCACAACGAGGACGAATTGCAGCGCAAGGACGTCCGCGAGGGCGATTACGTCATCATCCAGCGCGCGGGCGACGTCATACCGCAGGTTGTGAAATCCTTGGCGGAAAAGCGCACGCGCGGCAGCAAGCCGTTCGTTTTCCCCGACCATTGCCCGGAATGCGGCAGCCTTGCCGTGCGCGAAGAAGGCGAAGTCGCGCGACGCTGCACCGGCGGCCTCGTTTGCCCCGCGCAGGCGGTCGAGCGGCTCAAGCATTTCGCCAGCCGGAGCGCTTTCGACATCGAAGGCCTCGGCGACAAGATCATCCAGTCGTTCTGGGAAGAAAAGATGATCCGGACTCCCGCCGATATTTTCCGCCTTGAAAAATACGCGGCGGATTTGAAAGAACGCGAAGGCTGGGGAGAGCTCTCGGTCAAAAATCTCCTCGACGCGATCGAGCAGCGCCGCACGATATCTCTCGACAGGTTCATTTACGCCCTTGGCATCCGTCAGGTCGGGCAGGCAACGGCGAAAAAGCTGGCGCAGCGCTACGGCAGTATCGATCATCTTCTCGACCAAATGAAACAGTGCGAGAACCGGGAAAGCGAAGCCTTTCAGGCTCTGCTGGAAATCGACGATGTCGGTCCTTCCGTCGCGGAAGACCTTGTCGATTTCTTCTCTGAAAGGCGCAACCGCAAGGCCGTCAATGACCTGCAGCGCGAACTGACCATTGAAGACTACGTGGCTGCAAAAACGCGCGCCTCGGCAGTCACTGGAAAAACTGTTGTTTTCACCGGAAAGCTGGTCACCATGGGTCGCGAGGAAGCCAAGGCGCAGGCCGAAAGCCTCGGCGCGAAAGTCGCCGGCGGCGTCTCAAAAAATACAGATTACGTGGTCGCGGGAGAAGATGCAGGCAGTAAACTTAAAAAGGCCGCTGAACTCGGCGTCAAGGTTTTGTCCGAAGAGGAATGGCAGGCTCTGGTGAAGGCCTAGCTGCGCGATTGCTTGCGCAGGGCATCCATCTGGTTCATGGCTTTTTCGACTCCTGCCGTAAACTCGCGCCGCTCGACAAACCCCTTCCCGCCGGCGCCGCGCGTCATCGCCATTTCAAGGGCGCGGCTCAAAAGTTCGGCCACGGCCAGATCTTTTTGCTCCAAAGCCAGAACCAGCGCCGCCAGAACAGCATCGCTCAGCCTCTCGAAACCATTTTCCGCCATAAAACCGCTCCCTTGTCCAATGCGCCGCTATCTTGACTGTACCCCAGTCAGCGCGCGGCGTGAATAGTGTTTTCCCGATACGCGTGAACCCGGTCTTCCAGAAAGGCCGTGACTTTTTCGAGCCATGGCGCACGCAGATCATCCCGTTCCATCCATATTTCATGCCGCGCCGCCGGAACATCCACCCGCATGCAGCGCTGCAAAAGCGCGCAGGCCCGCATGGCCGCCTTTATATCGACGATCATGTCATTTCCGGCAATACCGGCGAGAATGGGCGTTGCGACGGTTTTCAGGTAATCATCCTTGCGCAAAATATCGGCGGAGCGGAACGTATGCCATGCCCAGCCATAAGTCGGTGAGCCCATTTTCAACTCCGGCTTCCGGCTGAAAATCTCCGCCATGACGCCGAACCTTTCCGGATCCGACGTCACCTTGTTGCCCTCGAACGCGGCATCGCGGGCATCCCAGTCGTGACCGCCCGGCACGTATTTTTCGAGACATCCGGCCATTTTCGCCAAAGAGGCCAGCGCATGGGCGGCAGGCCTGAAAAACCCCGGCGTCAGAACATCGCACATCGGCGAGGTCAGGACGGCCGCGTCAAAAACGCCCTCATGCTCCTTCAGGAAACGCAGGCCGATATGCGCGCCCATAGAATGGGCCAGCAAAATAAAAGGGCCGGATGACTTCTTGACAAGATCGCGCGTGAACTGGCGCAACGTTTCTATGTGTTCCTCATATCCGAGGCTGTGCATCTTCTGCGGATTCCCGAGATAGCGCGACGATCCGCCCTGTCCGCGCCAGTCCATCATCCAGACGGCAAAACCGCGCTCCGTCATGTCGCGCATGGCCTCGAAATATTTTTCGATGCATTCCCTGAATCCGCTTGCGATGACGACCGTTCCGCGCAGCGGCGCTTCCGGCTGCAACGATCCATAGCGAATATGGGCGCCGCCCGCGTCGGTAAAGCCGCCCCATTGAAACCCGTCCGGTTCCCTGAACCTTTCGGGCAGCATTCTTACTGCTCCAACGCCTTGATAATGCCTTCGCACATCTTTTTGGCGTCGCCGAGCAGCATCATGGTGTTATCGTGGAAGAAAAGCTCGTTCTCGATGCCCGCATAGCCGCTGCCGAGAGAGCGCTTGACGAACAAAACCGTTCCCGCATTTTCGACATCGAGGATAGGCATGCCGAAAATCGGCGAGGACTTGTCTTTTTTGGCGGCGGGATTGGTGATGTCGTTTGCGCCGATGACGAAGGCGACGTCCGTCTGGCTGAAATCGCGGTTGATCTCTTCCATTTCCAGCACATCGTCATAAGGCACGTTGGCTTCCGCCAGAAGCACGTTCATGTGGCCGGGCATGCGCCCCGCGACGGGGTGGATGGCATAGCGCACCTTGACGCCTTCTTCCTTGAGAATGTCTGCCATTTCACGCAAGGCGTGCTGCGCCTGCGCCACGGCCATGCCGTAGCCCGGGACGATGATGACGCTGCCCGCGTTCTTGAGAATGAAGGCGGCGTCCTCCGCGGAACCGATTTTGGCCTGCTTGTCGTTATGCGCCGCCGAAGCGGCAGTTGAGGCCTCACCGCCAAAGCCGCCGAGAATGACGTTGAAGAAAGACCTGTTCATGCCCTTGCACATGATATAGCTCAGGATTGCGCCGGAGGATCCCACCAGCGCGCCGACGATGATGAGCAGGTTGTTTTGCAGCGTGAAGCCGATGCCCGCCGCCGCCCAGCCGGAATAGCTGTTGAGCATGGAGACGATCACCGGCATGTCCGCGCCGCCGATCGGGATGATCATCAGGACGCCCAGTGCGGCAGACAAAACGATGATCGACCAGAAGGCAAACGGCGCCTGCGTTACGCAGAGCATGACTATCAGGCCGAGCAGAACCGCCCCGAGCGCCGCATTGAACGGGTGCTGCCCTTTGAAGACGATGGGCGCGCCGGTGATGACGCCCTGTAGTTTTCCCCAGGCGATGATCGAGCCGGTGAACGTCACCGCGCCGATTGCAACGCCGAGGCTCATTTCGATCAGGCTGCCGAACAGGATATGGCTTCCGCCGTCGCTGATGCCGTAGGCGACAGGATTAAGGAACGCCGCCGCCGCGATCGTCACCGCCGCGAGACCGACGAGGCTGTGAAACGCCGCGACAAGCTGCGGCAGGGCGGTCATCTCGATTTTCCGCGCGATCACCGCGCCGACGCTGCCGCCGATCACGATGCCGAGGACGATCAGGCCGTAGGAATGCACCTCCGGCAGCAGGATCGTCGTCACGATCGCCAGCGCCATGCCGGCGACGCCGAACAGGAGGCCGTTCCGCGCCGTCTCGGGGCCGGAAAGGCCGCGCAAGGCCATGATGCAGCAGACGGAAGAAACAAGATAGGAAAGCAACGTGACTGTAATCGGCATATTTTCGTCCTTTTACTTCTTTTTCTTCGAGAACATCTGCAGCATCCGCCGCGTGACGATAAAACCGCCGAAGATATTGACGGAAGCGAGCGTCACCGCGGCGAAACCCAGCCATTTGGAAAAGCTGTGCCCCGCAGGCCCCGCTGCGATCAGCGCGCCGACGATGATGACGGAGGAAATGGCGTTCGTCACCGCCATCAAAGGCGAGTGCAGCGCGGGCGTCACGCGCCAGACGACGTAATAGCCGACGAAGCACGCCAGAACAAAGACCGTGAGGCCGACGACGAAAAACGGCATCGCGCCTGACGCGTCGCCGCCGCTGCCGTTCGTGATCTGGATGGTGTGCGCCGCAAGTTCCGCCGCCTGCTGCGACAATCTTTCCGCTGCCTGCGCGAAGGCATTTGCCTGATCGGTCAGCGCCTGTTGGTTGATCATGCCCCATTCTCCCTATACAAAATAAATCCTCCTTACACGAAATTCGGGTGAACGACGGCGCCGCCGCGCGTCAGCGTCGTTGCCTTGACGATCTCGTCTTCCCAGTCGATCTTGAGAGACTTGCTGTCCTTGTCCACCAGCGGCGTCAGGAAATTGAGCAGGTTGCGGGCATAGAGCGCCGAGGCGTCCGCCGCGATGCGGCCCGGCAGGTTGGTGTAGCCGATGATTTTGATGCCGTTCACATCAACCACTTCGCCTGATTTCGACAGGGTACAGTTGCCCCCCTGTTCGACCGCCATATCGAGAATGACCGATCCCGCCTTCATGGATTTCACCATTTCATCGGTCACCAGAACCGGCGCCTTCTTGCCGGGGATCAGCGCCGTGGTGATGACAATGTCCTGCTTCCTGATCGTGTCGGCGATCAGCGCGGCCTGTTTCTGCTTGTATTCGTCGCTCATCTCCTTGGCGTAGCCGCCGGACGTTTCCGCGGCCTTGGTTTCTTCCGTCTCGACCATCACGAACGACGCGCCGAGGCTCTGCACCTGCTCCTTCGCGGCGGGGCGCACGTCCGTCGCCGACACCTGCGCGCCGAGCCTGCGCGCCGTCGCGATCGCCTGCAAGCCCGCGACGCCGACGCCCATGATGAACACCTTCGCCGCAGGCACCGTCCCCGCCGCGGTCATCATCAGCGGCAGGGCGTGGCCGAACGCATTCGCCGCTTCCAGTACGGCGCGATAGCCCGCGAGGTTCGCCTGACTGGAGAGCACGTCCATGCTCTGCGCCCGCGTGATGCGCGGCACGAATTCCATCGCCATCGCCGTCACGCCTTGCGCCGCATAGGCTTTCAGCAAATCTTTTTCCTGATAGGGCGACAGGATACCGATCAGTAACGCACCCTTTTTCATTTTGGAAACTTCTTCCGCCGCAGGGTGCCGCACCCTGAAGATAACGTCGGCATCGTTATAAACCTCGCCTTGCGCGACGATTTTCGCGCCTGCGGCGCCATAGGCCGCGTCGGTCATCGCCGCAGCGGCGCCCGCGCCGGACGCAACGACGACCTCCGCGCCCAGGCCGATCAGCTTTTTGACTGTTTCCGGCGAAGCCGCAACGCGGTTCTCCGCCTCCAGATTTTCTTTGGCTATCGCAATTTTCATGTCAGATCCCCCATCGCATGCCCCTTGGCGCATTCCGATGTTAAGGATGCCGCATTAACAAAGGATTATCAACTGCGCTATGAGGTGAGAGGGATGTTATATTTCTTCAGCGCCTTTTTCTGGCGGGCGGCAAGAGCGTTGGCATCGAAACCCGCGATCAGCTCGTTGAACAATTCGTACCAGTTCACTTCCGACTTCAAATGCAGGAAGACCGAACCCAGCCCCAGCGCCGCCCTATCCATAAAGACAAATTCACGCGGCAGCCTGACCCCGCCGATCTTGCGCAGTTCCTGATGCACTTTGTGCGCGACCTCGCGCCCGTAAATCCCTTTGGTCACCACGCCGATGGTGCGCACTTTATTATCCAGAACGGGGCCATACAGGAATCGCGCCCACATATTGAGAATCTCGATGAGCTGCTTGCTCATATCCCTGAAGCCCCAGCTTTCATAGGCCGCAACAGCCATATCCACGTCATCCTGCTGGAGAGCGCGGTACAACGTGATCACGCCCTCGACAAAGCGCGGCGGGAAAACGCGCACGCAGCCGAAATCCATCAGATTGATGGCGTCATCCGCGCCGACAGAATAATTTCCCAGATGCGGGTCGCCATGAATGACGCCGTAACCATAAAGCGGAACATACCACGCGCGGAACAGATTGAGCGCGATGCGGTTGCGCTGCGCCTGCGGCGCTTTGACGAAGTTCATCATCTCCCTGCCTTCGAGCCACGTCGCCGTAAGCAGGCGGTCGGTCGAAAGCGAAGGCACGACTTCCGGCACATGCACGTTTTTCTCGTCTTCCAGCATGAAGCCGTAAAGCTGCATGTGCCGCGCCTCAAGCTTATAGTCGAGTTCCTCGTGCAGCCGCGCGGCGATTTCTTTTTGTATTTCGGAGGTGGCGATCGTCCGGTCGTATTGCTCGAAAACAGCCATAATCATCTTCAACTGCTTCAGGTCGGCGACGACGGCCGACTCCATGTCCGGATATTGCAGTTTGCAGGCCACGTGCACGCCCTCCGGCGTGACCGCCCTGTGCACCTGTCCGAGCGACGCCGCTGCGACGGCCTCCTTTTCAAAAGAACGGAATTTTTTTTCCCAGCCCGCGCCCAACTCCGCCGTCATCCGGCGGCGCACGAAGGGCCAGCCCATCGGCGGGGCGTGAGATTGCAGCTTTTGCAGTTCCTGCACATATTCCTGCGGCAGGGCTTCCGGGATCGTCGCCAGCAGCTGGGCGATCTTCAGTAAAGGTCCTTTCAGATCACCCAGTGATTCCATCAACTGGCGGGCATGCTCCGGCCTGTCTATATCCAGGCCGAGATATTTCTGCCCC
>JAGXAX010000267.1 GCA_018971405.1 Alphaproteobacteria bacterium
CGCGCAGGCGCGCACCCGCCGCCATCACCATTACGTTCACTATTTCGACCATCAGGTCGAGCGCCGCCTGCCCAACCGGTTCGCCTACATCGTGATCGAGGCCACCACCGGCTACGTCCTCAGCTCCTTTCATGCCGACAACCGGCTTTATCCCGCGTCGCTCAGCAAGCTGATGACCCTCTACCTGACCTTCAACGCGCTCGACGACGGCCGGCTGCGGCTGGACGATTACGTGCCCGTGTCACGACAGGCGGCGTCGCAGGTGCCGTCGAAGATCGGCCTCGAGGCCGGCACCCATATCCGCGTCGAGAACTGCATCCGCGCCATCACCACGCACTCTGCCAACGACTGCGCTTTCGTGCTGGCCGAGGCCGTCGGCGGCTCGGAAAGGCATTTCGCAAAAATGATGACGGCGGAGGCCGGCCGTCTCGGCATGCGCCATTCCCATTTCGTCAACCCCACGGGCCTGTTCAACAAGGAGCAGTATTCCAGCGCGCGCGACATGGCGATCCTCGCCCGCGCGCTGATCCGCGACCACCCGAACTATTATCATTACTTCAGCCTGAAATCCTTCACCTACGGCGGCATAACTTTCCCCAACCACGACGAGCTTTTGCGCTCCTATCCCGGCATGGACGGCCTCAAGACGGGCTACGTCTACGCCTCGGGCTACAATCTCGCCTCGTCGGCCGTGCATGACGGCACGCGCCTGATCGGCGTCATTTTCGGCGGGCAGACGATCATCAGCCGCAACAGGGAAATGGTGCGTCTGCTCAATGACGGCTTCCAGAAAGTCCGCCGCATCCGCCTCACGACACTGCTCAACGCGCAGGGCGCGCAAAAGCTGATACTGCCGTCACAAAGACGCTTCGGCATGCCCGACACGGGACAGGAAATCAAGGCGGGGCCGGAAGAGGACAGCAACAACCCCGCGCCGGTGCCGCAGTTCCAGCCCATGGGGCTGGCCGTCGCGCAGGGCGGCAACACGGGCTATGACGCTGCCCCGCGCGCCGGCCGCAACGACTGGGCGATACAGGTCGGCTCCTTTTACAGCCAGCGCACCGGAGAGCAGGCGCTGCAGGTGGCGCAATCCGCGCTGCACGGCGTCGTCAGCGGCGTCTCCTCGATCGCTCCGCTCATGACGGTGCGCGGCATCGTCTACCGCGCGCGGCTTTCCGGTCTCGACCGGAACGGCGCCGTCACCGCCTGCCGCATCCTCAGGGGCAACTGCCTGATCCTGTCGCTGGAATGACGCCGCGCATGCGAAAAATCCTCTCCGCTTTCGCGCTGACGGCGCTGCTTGCCGCCGGAACGCCGCAGGCGCAGGCGGGGGAGATCCTCTTCCGGCAGGACGCGGGCCTCACCAACGCCGAATACTACCTCGCCAACGGCAAATACAGCGCCGCCATCCTCGCCGCCGACGGCGTGCTGCAGCGCCATCCCGGCAGCGCCGATGCCTATACCTACCGCGGCTACGCCCTCGACCGGCTCGGGCAGACCGACGCCGCGGAAAAAGACTTCAAAAGCGCGCTGGCCGCCGACCCGTCGCACCTCGGCGCCAACGCCTATCTGGCCGAAGTCTACCTGCAGAAGGGCGAGGTGGCCCGCGCGATCGAGCAGATGCAGGTCATCCGCATGACCTGCGGCCGCACGGTCTGCGCCGAACTGACCGCCGTGGAAAGCGAGATCGACCGGTACAAAAGCGGCCAGAAGCCCGCCCCGCCGCCGCAAAAAAAATAAAAAACAGGGCTGCAAACAAGAGAGAGTATTGTAAGATCGTGTTTCCGCCGCCTGCAGCGGACGGCAATATCACGCAAAAGGGTGCCATGCGGCCGTTTTTCTTCATTCTTGCGCTTCTCGCCCTCTTCGCGGCGCCGCATACCGCGCGCGCCGCCGCGCCGGACGAGGCCGAGCGCCTCTATCAGGCTTACGGCGGGGCGGTTTATCAAGTCGAGGTCATCGACATGACCTCGGAAAAGAAGAACGTCCTCGGCTCCGGCTTCCAGATCACGCCGGGCGGGCTGATCGCCACCAACTACCACGTCATCGCCGGCGCGCTGCAACACCCCAGCCGCAACCGCGTCGAATACGTCAGCAACAAGGGCGCGACCGGCGCGCTGACGATCGAGGACGTGGACGTCGTCCACGACCTCGCCCTCGTCCGGATGCAAAAACCCGGAAAAGAGTGGCTGAAACTCGGCACCTCCGGCCTGCCGAAAGGCACGGATCTCTATTCCATCGGCAACCCGCACGACCTCGGCTTCACCATCGTTCCCGGCACGTTCAACGGCCTGTCGCACGACAGCTTCATCGACGACATCCATTTTTCCGGCGCGCTCAACCCCGGCATGTCGGGCGGCCCCGCCATCGGGTATGACGGCGCGGTCGCCGGCGTCAACGTCGCGACGGCGGGCAACGGCATCGGCTTCCTCGTGCCTGTCGAACCGCTGAAGGCGCTGCTGGCGCGCGCCCGGAAGATGATGCCGCCGCGCTATGATTTCGTCGCCCACGCCGACGCACGCCTGCAAAACCAGCTGCTCGCCAGCCAGAACCACAACATCAGCGAACTGCTGGCGAATAAAAACTGGGAAAGCGTGCCGTTCGGCCCCGTGCGCGTGCCGGGGCACATCAACAAGGCGCTCACATGCTGGGGCGGCATGGACAGCAAGGAGAGCGACCCTTTCACCGCCTATTTCTCGATTTGCGCGACCCAAGACCGGTTGTTCC
>JAGXAX010000268.1 GCA_018971405.1 Alphaproteobacteria bacterium
CGGGCGGCTCCACGCTCACCCTGACGGACGGCACCAATCCGGCGGCGACCTTCACCATCGCGACCGGTGAAACGCTGCAAGGGCTGGTCGACGCGATCAACCAGACGACGGGCTTCAGCGCCAGCATCATCTACGGCGACGGCAAGACGCTCTCGTCCGCGACGGTTGACGGAACGGGCGCCCCGAACGGCAATACTCTGGCGGTCGGCAGCGCTTACCTGAACATCGTGTCGACGGACGGTCAGGCCATTGCTGCGTCTGGTTCGGTGGCGAACGTTCTTAAATATCTGGGTCTGAACGCCGCCTCCGCCGTCGTGAAGACGGGCGGCAGCGATACGACCGATATCGCATCCTATACGAACGTGATCGACCAGATCAACCAGACGATCACCGACTCCAACTATCAGGGCAACAACCTGATCGACGGTAAAGGCAACAATCTGACGGTTCAGGTGAACGAGCTCAGCACCAACCCGATTACCGTCAATAACGTCGACCTGACGGCCGTCAGCGGTCTTGGCCTCGATGCTAACGCCAATGCCTGGACGAGTTCCACCGCCATTGACGCGAGCGTCACCAAGATCAATGCGGCCCTGACGACCCTGCAAACCAAGGCGACAAGCTTTGCCAACGACTTGTCCCTGATCCAGAACCGTCAGGACTTCACGACCAACCTGGTCAACACGCTGCAAAACGGTTCTTCGCAGCTGGTGATCGCCGACAAGAACGAGGAGGGCGCCAACATGCTGGCTCTGCAAACGCAGCAGCAACTCGGTATCGAAGCCCTGTCCTTGTCTTCGCAGGCCAACCAGTCGGTGCTCCGTCTGTTCGGTTAAGACGCGGCATACCAACAAACTTGAAAAGGGCCGGCGGGGCAAAACCCGCCGGTTCTTTTTTTTGCCTCCCTTCTGGCGCTGTGGCATGATATCTGCTTGAAGCCGGATATGCGGCGCAGGGAAAGCAGGGATATGGTAATGTTGAAGTCTCAGATATCCTCCGACACGGTTACGCAGATGCTGAAAATGGCGGCGGGCTACTGCGAAGCCGGAAAGGCGGCCGAAGCGGAGGCGGTTTGCCGCCAGATACTTTCCATTTCGCCGAAGTACCCGGGCGCCTTTCATGTTCTCGGCATCCTGGCCGCGCAGGCCGAACGCTATGACGACGCCGTCGGGTTCTTCAGGAAGGCGCTCAGGGAAAAGGAGGATATCGCCGTTTTCCACTACCATCTGGCGCTGGCGCTGCAAAAGCAGGGAAAATTTCCCGCGGCCGAAAAGGAATACGCCCGCACCCTCGCGCTTCAGCCGGACTATGTCGACGTCTACAGCAACCTCGGCACCATGTACATAGGCCAGAAACGGTGGGAGGACGCGCGTGTCCGCCTTGAGCGTCTGCTGGAGATCCGTCCGAACGATGCCGAGGCGTGCAGCGACCTCGGTGTGGTTCTCAAGAAGCTCGACAGGCGCGACGCCGCCACGGTTTCGTTCATGAAAGCGATCATCCTCAAGCCGGACTACGCCAATGGGCATTTCAACCTCGCCAATTCCCTGCTGGAAGACCGGATGTACGACGACGCAGTGACGCAGTACGAGAAGGCGGTCGCCCTCAAGCCGGATTTCTTCGCCGCTTATCTCAATCTCGGCGAGGCCTATAAGCGGCAGGGACGACCGGACATGTGCGCCAGATATTACGCGAAGGCGCTGGAACTGGATCCGGAGAGCGACGGCGCGCTGGGCAGCCTGGTGCATGCGCGTCAGCACATCTGCGACTGGAACGGTATCGGGGCGCAGGAGCAGACAGTGCTGGCGCTCGTGCGCAAGGGCGCCAAAAACATACCGCCTTTCGGCCTCATGGCCATGCCGTCGACGGCGGCAGACCAACTCGTCAACGCGCGGAACTTCCTGCAGGCGCAGGAGGAAGCGGTGCCGTCCCGCGTTTACAGCCATCATCCGCCCCGCGCGCGGGGGAAGCTGCGCGTCGGCTACCTGTCGGCGGACTTTTTCCCCCACGCCACGACCTTTCTGATCGCCGAGCTTTTCGAGCGCCACGACCGGTCGCGTTTCGAGATCACGGGCTATTCCTACGGCCGCGACGACATGGGCTACATGCGCGACCGTCTGCTGAACGGAATGGACCGCTTCGTTGACATGCGCCTGATGTCCGATGATCACGCGGCGCAAAAGATTCATGACGACGGCATCGACATCCTGATCGACCTCAAGGGCTATACGACAGGCGGACGCCCCGGCATTCCCGCGCGCAGGCCTGCGCCGGTGCAGGTCAATTATCTCGGCTTTCCGGCAACGATGGGCGCGGATTTCATCGACTATATCATCGGCGACCCCTTCATCACGCCGATGGACCAGCAGGCTTTCTATAGCGAGAAGATCGTCCAGATGCCGGACTGCTACCAGCCGAACGATACGACGCGCCGGATCGTCGATCCGCCGCCGTCACGCGCCGAATGCGGGCTGCCGGAGGACGCGTTCGTCTTCTGCTGCTTCAACAACACTTACAAAATCACCCCGCGCTTCTTCGACATCTGGATGCGTCTGCTGAAGGCCGTGCCGGGCAGCGTGCTGTGGCTGTTCGAAGCCAATCAGGGCGTGAAGGGGAACCTGCTGCGCGAGGCTTCGGCGCGCGGCGTCGATCCGGCACGGCTGGTGTTCGCCCCGGGCCTGCAGCTGGAATGGCACCTCGCGCGGCATAAACATGCGGACCTTTTC
>JAGXAX010000013.1 GCA_018971405.1 Alphaproteobacteria bacterium
AAGCGCGACGGCAAGCTTGATGCCCCAGCGGCCGAGAATGAAAATGGCGGCGGCGCCGAGCAGTTTCAGCCCGTACAGGCTGGCAAGGCCTTCAATAGTGCCGAGATTGACGTTCATGCGGTTCTCCCTTTGGTTCAAGATGATACAGGAACGGCGCAAAAAGACAATTTTCCCCGTAAAACGGATTGCTTATCCATAAATGAAAACCGTTGCTTTTCATCCCCATTCGGTGTACTTATTTCCTAAATAACAAATTAAATTTATGGAAACTCACCCATGCCCGTCAGCCAGCCTGAAATTTTCGACTTCATCGTCAACCGCCGTGGCGGCACCGTGATCAGGTGTGGCGAAGAGAGCGTTCGCCATGACATCCTCTCGCGCTTCGGCGGCAAGACCGGCAGCTTTACCTTCGTCTCCGGCGACGGCGTTAAAACGGCGATCCGCGGATGGGTGCGGGAAAACGCGGGCAAGAACCGCTGTCTGGTGGTCGGCGGCGGCGACGGAACGGTGATGAGCGCGGTCGAGCAGGTGCTAGGGCGCGACGACGTGATGCTGGGCATACTGCCGCTGGGCACGCAGAATTTCGTCGCCCGCCAGCTCGGGTTTTCGGCGGACTTCAAAAGGGCCGCCGCGCAATACAAAAACGGCGGCGGCACGGCGCTGGACGTCGGCGCGGTGAACGGAATGCATTTTCTCGTCGGCATGACGATCGACGAAAACACGCTCGGCTATTTTCAGGCGCGGGAAAAGCTGCGCGACAAGGAAAAGCTCTCCGCCTTCCGGAAGGCCTTCGCGGCGGCGGCGGGCATCATCGGCGGCAAAAACGACGCCTTTCACGTCTCTTCCGACAAAAATCCGGCGGGCCGCAAGGTCGCAGGCCGCGTCGTCGCCATCACCAACAACAGCATCGCGCCCCAGCCCGTCGACCGCCTGCCGTACAACGAAGCGACCTACAGGGACGCGCTGACGCGCGTGATGGGCAAGCGCGAGAACAAGGGCAAGCTTGCGCTTTATGTGTTCAAGGGCGGGCTGATCGGCACGCCGGCGCTGCTGCCGGCCGTTTTGCGCGGCACGTGGGACAGCAGCAGGTCCATCGAAAGGGAGACGGCACGGCGGTTCATCGTCCGGCCGGAGGGGGATGTTGCGGAAAAATCCATCATCCTCGACGGCGAGATCAAAAAAGTGCAATATCCGCTGGACGTCCGGATCATTCCGCGCGGAGTGAAGATGTTCAGGCCGCAACAAGGGCCGGAATGAAGGGATTGCGATGCAGAAGACCATTCTTGTCACCGGCGGCGCCGGATTCATCGGCTCGGCGCTGGTGCGCCACCTGATCGGGGAGACGGACAACAAAGTCGTCAACCTCGACAATCTGACCTACGCCGGAAACCTCAAGGCTGTCGCCGCCGCGGCGGACGATCCGCGCTACAGCTTCGTGCGGGAAGACATCTGCAACGCGGCGGGGGTCGCAAACGTTTTCAAAACGCACAAGCCTGACATCGTCATTCACCTCGCGGCGGAATCGCACGTCGACCGCTCGATCGCGGGCGCGGCGCCGTTCATCCACACCAACATCGTCGGCACCTACACGCTGCTGGAGACGGCGCGGCAGTACTGGAACGAGCTGGACGAGGCGGGGAAAAAGGCTTTCCGCTTCCACCACGTCTCGACCGACGAAGTGTACGGCGACCTTGACGGCGACGATGCCCTTTTCACCGAAACGACGCCTTACGCGCCGAGTTCGCCCTATTCCGCCAGCAAGGCAGGCGCCGACCATCTGGTGCGCGCGTGGCACCGGACGTACAAATTCCCGGCCGTCATCACCAACTGCTCGAACAATTACGGCCCGTGGCAGTTCCCCGAGAAGCTGATCCCGCTGGTGATCCTGAACGCACGGGCGGGCAAGCCGCTGCCGGTCTACGGCACCGGCAATCAGGTCCGCGACTGGCTTTTTGTGGACGACCACGTGCGTGCGCTGATGAAGGTGGCGACGGAAGCGAAAACCGGCAGCACCTACAACATCGGCGGCCATAACGAGAAGAGAAACATCGACGTGGTGCGCTCCATCTGCGCGCTGATGGACGAGCTTGCGCCGAAGAACCACCCGCATGCCGACCTCATCACCTTCGTTGCCGACCGTCCGGGGCATGACGCGCGCTACGCCATCGACGCGGCAAAAATCGCCAACGACCTCGGCTGGAGGCCGGAAGAAACCTTTGAAACGGGCCTGCGCAAAACGGTTGAGTGGTATCTCGCGCATCATTAAGGAGTTGAATTCATGAAAGGCATCATTCTCGCCGGCGGCAGCGGCACGCGGCTTTATCCGCTGACGCAGTGCGTCAGCAAGCAGTTGCTGCCGGTCTACGACAAGCCGGTCATCCATTATCCGCTGGCGACGATGGTGACGCTCGGCGTGAAGGACATCCTCATCATTTCCACGCCCGCCGACCTGCCGCACATCGAGCGCATGCTCGGCGACGGCAAAAAATACGGGCTCAATCTCTCTTATAAGGTACAGGATGCGCCGAAGGGTATCGCCGAAGCCTTCATCCTCGGCGCGGACTTCATCGGCAAGGAGAAAGTCTGCCTGCTGCTCGGCGACAATATTTTCTTCATCACCAACAACATAGCGGAACTGAAAAAGAAAATCGCCGCGTACGACAACGACGCCTTCATCTTCGGCACGCGCGTGCCGGATCCGGAGCGTTTCGGCGTGATCGTCTTCGAGGAAACGAAGCAGCATCCGCGCGTCGTCGCCATCGAGGAGAAGCCCGCTCTGCCGAAATCGAACTACGCCGCGACCGGCCTTTACATTTACCCTCCCGACGTCGTGGAAAAGGCGCGGGCGCAAAAGCCTTCGGCGCGCGGCGAGCTGGAAATCACCGACCTGAACAACGCCTACATCAGGGAAGGCCGCCTGCAGTGCGAAACGCTGCGGCGCGGCTCGGCGTGGATCGACGTCGGCACGCCGAAGTCGCTGATGAGGGCGGCACGCTTCGTCGAGGAGGTGGAGAACCTGCAGTCGCTGAAACTCTCCTGCATCGAGGAGATCACCTATCGCCTCGGTTTCGTCGACGCCGCGCAGTTTGAGAGGAACATCGGAGTTTACGCGAAGGGCAGCGATTACCGCGTTTATCTGGAGAAGATACTGAATGAAACCAGCGATCCGGACTGAGGATGCGCCGGCCGTCTCCCGCCCCGTCGCCGCGCTGCGCGGCATCGCCGCCGTTCCGGGGGACAAGTCCGTCTCGCACCGCGCCCTGATGTTGGCCGCGATTGCGGAAGGCGAGACCCTCGTCACGGGCTTGCTTGAAGGCGAAGACGTTTTGCATACGGCGGCGGCGCTTCGCGCCATGGACGCGGAAATAGAAAAACACGGCGACGCATGGCGCATTCGCGGCGTCGCGGCGCTGCGGCAGCCGGCGGGCGATCTTTATCTCGGCAACAGCGGCACCTCGGCGCGGCTGCTGGCGGGGCTGGTATCGGGTTATCCTGTCACCGCCGTTTTCACCGGCGATGCGTCGCTGAGCCGCCGCCCGATGCAGCGCGTGACGTTGCCGCTCGCGCAAATGGGCGCAAAGTTCGAAGACGGAACTCTGCCTCTGCGCGTGAGAGGCGGAAATTTGCAAGCCATTCGCTACACATTGCCCGTCGCCTCGGCGCAAGTGAAATCCGCCATATTGCTGGCGGGGCTGAACGCGGCGGGCGAAACAATCGTCCTCGAACCCGCCCCGACCCGCGACCATACCGAGAGGATGCTGAAGCTGTTCGGCGCGGAAATCGCGGTGGATGGCGCGGAAATCCGCCTGAAGGGCGGGCAAAAGCTGAAATCGCCGGGAACGCTGCAAGTGCCTGCCGACCCGAGCGCGGCAGCCTTCCCCATCGTGGCCGCGCTGATCACGCGAAATTCCGATCTCACCGTGCCGAACGTGATGATCAACCCGCGCCGCGACGGGTTTTACAAGACGCTGCTCGAAATGGGCGCGGATATTGCGTTTGAAAACCGCCGCAGGCTGTCGGGCGAGGAGGTCGCGGACATTCGTGCGCGGTCGTCAAGGCTCAAGGGCGTGGCCGTACCGCCGCAGCGCGTGCCGTCGATGATAGACGAGTTCCCGATCCTCGGCATAGCCGCCGCGTTTGCCGAGGGAGAAACGGAGATGACGGGGCTGGCCGAACTCCGCGTCAAGGAGAGCGACCGCCTCGCCGCCATCGCGGAGATGCTCGCGGGCGCGGGCGTGAAGTGCCAGTCGGGTGAAGACAGCCTTCGCGTCACGGGCGGCACGGTCAAAGGCGGCTCTGCGGTCAAAACGCATCTCGACCACCGCATCGCCATGAGCGCGCTGGTGCTGGGCATGAATGCGGCGGAACCCGTCGCCATCGACAGCGCGGGCATGATCGCCACCAGCTTTCCGGGGTTTATTGACTTGATGAACGGTCTGGGTGCGGAAATCGGCGCCCTATGAGAAATCCTTAGAGAGAAAGCCGCCCCGCATGGGGCAGGACGGCTTTGATCTGTCGGATTCAGCGCCTGATGAAGCGCTTTTCGCTTAAGGCTTGAACTTATCGACACCAATTTTGTAGGTCTTGTCGAATTCCCGTTCGAGGCCTTCGTTCAGTCCGCGGCAGTTGTCAACGACGCTCTTTGCCCAGATGAAATATTCCAGCTTGCGCGCCCCGGACCAGTCCGCGGGCGGGCTTGCAAGGATGGAACGCAGGTTGGATATCTTGTCGGCGATCTTGACCATGCGCGCCGCGTCGGATTTATGGGCGGCGTTTTCGGCCTGCAGGCGCTTGCGTTCCTGTTTGGGGAGGGATTTGTCGTCGGTGCATTCGTGCACGATCTCGGCGACGTTCTCGCCGAAGGCGCATTTCAGCTCCGCGTGGGTCGTGCCCGTGTCTTCGATCGTATCATGCAGCGCGCCCGCCATGACCGCCGCGAAAGGCGCGTTGTTTTCGGCGAGGAGATTGGCGACTTCGATAATATGGTTTATGTAAGGCTCTGCGCTCTTGCCTTTCCGGCGCTGGTCGACGTGTTTTTGGGCGGCAAAGTTCAGGGCTTTCGTCAGTGAAGCGAGGTCACTCATTTTTACGGCTCCTTTTTTCTGCTATGTGGAAAAGCATAATCACATTACAGAGTTAAGTCAAAAAAAGCCGCCCCGCGCGAACGGGACGGCTTTTTCCGGAATGATCGGAGGGGCGAACGCTTATTCTGCGTCATCCCCTTTGGACTTTTTCGATTTCGCCGGAGCGGCGGCGTCGGCCTTGCTGCGCAGGGCCGCGCCGAGGATGTCGCCGAGCGAAGCGCCCGAGTCAGACGAGCCGTACTCGGCCATCGCGGCCTTGTCCTCGTCGATCTCGCGGGCCTTGACCGAAAGGTCAAGCTTGCCGGAGCGGTCGACCTTGATGACCTTCGCGTCGACCTTTTCGCCGACGGCGAAGCGGTCGGGGCGCTGTTCCGAGCGTTCGCGGGAAAGGTCGCCCTTCTTGATGAAGCCGTGGGTTTTCTCGTCGCCCACGGTGACTTCGATCCCGCCCGACGTGATGGCCGAGACGGTGCAGGTGACGACGCTGCCCTTGGCGACGCCGCCGGCGGAGCTGCCGCTTTCAACGTGGACGCCGCCCGGGTTTTCGCCGAGTTGCTTGACGCCGAGGGAGACGCGTTCCTTCTCGCCATCGATCTCAAGGACCTTGACGGCGATGGTTTCGCCCTTGGCATACTTCTTGATGGCGTCCTCGCCGGATTCCGTCCACGAGAGGTCGGACATGTGCACCATGCCGTCGATCTGGTCGCCGATGCCGACGAACAGGCCGAACTCGGTGATGTTGCGGATTTCGCCCTCGAGCGTGTCGCCCACCTTGCGGCTTTCGGCGAAGCGGATCCACGGGTTTTCGCCGCACTGTTTCAGGCCGAGCGAGATGCGGCGCTTGTTCATGTCGACGTCGAGCACCATGACTTCCACTTCCTGGCTGGTGGAGAGGATCTTGCCGGGGTGGATGTTTTTCTTGGTCCAGGACATTTCCGAGACGTGGATCAGGCCTTCGATGCCGTCTTCCAGCTCGATGAACGCGCCGTAGTCGGCGATGTTCGTCACGCGGCCCTTGTATCTCTGGCCGGCGGTGAAGCGGCTGGCGGCGCCTTCCCACGGATCGGCGTCAAGCTGCTTGATGCCGAGGGAGATGCGCTGGCTTTCCTCGTTGAAGCGGATGATCTTGACGTTCAGCGTCTGGCCGACGGACAGGACTTCGGAGGGGTGGTTGATGCGTTTCCACGAGATGTCGGTCACGTGCAGCAGGCCGTCCACGCCGCCGAGGTCGATGAACGCGCCGTAGTCGGTGATGTTCTTGACCACGCCTTGCAGTTCCTGACCTTCCTTGAGGTTGGAGACGAGCTCGGAGCGGGCTTCGGCGCGGCTTTCCTCCAGCACGGCGCGGCGCGAAACGACGATGTTGCCGCGCGCGCGGTCCATTTTCAGGATGAGGAACGGCTGCGGCTGGCCCATCAGCGGGCCGACGTCGCGCACGGGGCGGATATCGACCTGGGAGCCGGGCAGGAACGCCACGGCGCCGCCGAGGTCGACGGTGAAGCCGCCCTTGACGCGGCCGAAGATCGTGCCGGTGACGCGCTCGTTGGCCTTGTGCTGCTTTTCAAGCACGACCCACGATTCTTCGCGGCGGGCTTTCTCGCGCGAGAGGCCGGCTTCGCCGTCCTTGTTTTCCATGCGCTCGATGAAGACTTCAACCTTGTCGCCGACCTTGATTTCGGCGGGCTGGCCGGCGTTGCTGAATTCACGGAGCGGAATGCGCCCTTCGGATTTCAGGCCGACGTCGAGGGTGACGAATTCCGCGTCGACGCCGACGACGGTGCCTTCGACGACCGATCCTTCGAAGGACTTGACGCCCTTGAAGCTTTCGTCGAGCAGGCTGGCAAAGCTGATGTCCTCGCCGGTGATTTCCTTGATGCTGACAGTGTCAGTGGTTTTGGCAGCGACGCGCGCTGCGGATGCAGTTTTAGACATGTTGGTGATTTCTCTCTTTCAAGTATGAATACGAGGGAAGGACTGCCTAGAGCGGCGCCCGCGTCCATCCGTCGCTGGGCTGCAGAATAAGGGAAATCGATGCGGCGAGTCAAGCCCCATAAAATATTAAAAATCAATAGGATAAATATCTATCGCGGCGGCTTTTGCGGCGCATGGGACAAAATCCAGTCTCCAAGGCGGCGCGGCAGCGCGCCGAGCAGCCAGCAAAACGCATGCATCTGCCACGGGAAGGCAATCGCGGCTTTTTTGCCGTCGATGCCGCGCTTGATGATTTCGGCGGCCTTGTCCACATCCATGAGAAACGGCATTTTAAAATTATTCACATCGGTCATCGGTGTTTTTATGAAGCCGGGGAAAATCGTCGAGACGGTTACGCCATCCTTCTTCAAAAGCGGCCTGAGCGCGTCGCCATAGGCGCGGACGGCGACCTTGCTGGTGGAATAGGCGGGGGCGTTGGGCATGCCGCGAAAGCCCGCCATCGAGGACATGAGGACGATATGCCCCGATTTCCGCGTCTGAAAACGCGGAATAAGCGGATTGACGGTGTTGAACGTGCCGGTGAGGTTGATGTCGAAAATCTCGCGCAGTTGCGCTTCATTTTGCGCGTCGTCCATCGACGTGCCGCCCGAGACGCCCGCGTTGGCGATCACGACGTCTATCCCCCGCGCGTTGTCCCAGTCGAGGACCTGCTTTTCAAATGCCGCGCGGTCGGTGACGGGGATGACGCTGGTCTCTGCCGTCGCGCCCTTCGCGCGGCACAGCCGCGCCGTTTCATCCAGCTTGGCCGCGTTCCTGCCGGTCAGCAGCAGCGTCGTTTCCGGCGCGGCGAGGGCGAGGGCCAGTGCGCGGCCGATGCCGCTCGAGGCGCCGGTGATCAGAATGACCTTGTCTTTTGCCATAGTGTTTCGCTTGGTTGTTGTTTTGTCGGGGTGGGCGCGTTATAAGTAGAAATCGACACTCCACCGAAGTTATAGAAAAATGACGTTATCATCAAGTGCGACGCCACTCTCCCAGACGCAAGCGGCCTTCCGGCGGCGGGGGGTGATGCTGGTTCTGGCGTCGCCGCCGGGCGGAGGCAAGACGACGATCACGCGCGAACTGATGCGCTCCGACGCGCAAACGGTGGTCTCCGTCTCCGCGACGACCCGCGCCAAGCGCCCGGGCGAGGTCGAGGGCACGCACTATTATTTCGTCAGCCCTGAAAAATTCAAGGCGATGGATGCGGCGGGCGAAATGCTGGAAACCGCGCTGGTCTACAATAAAAATTATTACGGCACGCCCAAGGCGCCGGTGGAAGAGGCGCTCTCGGAAGGGAAGGACGTGCTGTTCGACATCGACTGGCAGGGCAACCGGTCACTCCGCGCCGCCGCGCCCGCCGACGTCGTTTCCGTCTATATCCTGCCGCCGAGCTGGGAGGCTCTGGCCTCGCGTCTGCATACCCGCGCGCAGGACAGCGAGGAGGAGATCACCCGCCGCCTCGGCATGGCGCAGGAGGAAATCGCGCACTACAGGGAATTCCAGTACGTGATCGTCAACAACGACCTCGGCGAGAGCGTGCAGCTCGTGCACAACATCCTTCGCGCCGAGCGCGCGCGCCGCGAGCGCCTGCTCGACCTCGACGATTTCGTCAAAACGCTGAAGCCTTAATCGCCGCCCGTCATTTCGTCGCGTGTCCTGTGCCCGCCCCAGTCGAGGTAGTGCAGGCCGGGCTTTTCCTGCGCGTAACGCCGATAGAGCGCGACGGCTTCCGGATCTTCGAGGATGACGACGTTTTCGATACCGCCGTCTCTCAGGGTTTTTGCCGTCGAGGGCGCGGACGTGACGTCGCCGATCACGACTTTTTGGAATTGGCAGCGGTGGATGATCTGCGCGCAGCAGACGGCGCAGGGCGTGAGCGTGGTGTAGAGGGCGGCGCGGCGGAAATCGACCGGCCCTTGGCCGCGCAGCTTCGCCACGCGCCCCGCGTCGCGGATGGCGGCGGTTTCGCCGTGAGTGGCGGCGTCGTTTTCCTGCACCAGCGTGTTGTGCCCTTTGCCGATGATGCGTTTCGTCGCGGCATCGACGATCACCGCGCCGATCGGGCAGCCGCCCTCGTCGTAGGATTTCCGCGCCAGCAGCGTGGCGACGCGCATGAAGTCCTTGTCCGTCAGCGTGTCCGTGTCCGGCAGGCCTTCCGTCGGCGTGTGGGCGATGGTTTCGAGGACGTCGTTCATGACGCCTGTCCCATGTAAGCTTCCGCCAGCCGGACGAAACCCGCGATGTCGATTTCCTCCGCCCGCGCGGTGGGCGGGATGTCTGCGGCGGCCAGCAGTTTTTCAACGTCGCAGCCGAGCTGCTTCAAGCTCTGCCGCAGCATCTTGCGCCGCTGGCCGAAGGCGGCGGCGGTGACGCGCTCCATGATCTTGAACGGCACGGCGTCCGCGCGTTTTTTGGGCGTGAAGCGCACGACGGTCGAGGTGACCTTCGGCGGCGGGGTGAAGGCGGAAGGCGGGATGTCGAACTTGATCTCGACCTTCGCCCGCCATTGCGCGACGATCGAGAGCCGCCCGTAATCCTTGGTGCGCGGTTTCGCGGCGATGCGCTCCGCGACTTCGCGCTGGAACATCAGGGTCAGGCTTTCGAACGCGTCGATGTTTTCGAGCCAGCCGGTCAGCAGCGCCGTCGCGATGTTGTAGGGCAGGTTGGCGACGACCGCGCGCGGGGCGGGGCAGAGCGCGGCCATGTCTGTTTCGAGCGCGTCGGCGGCATGCAACACCAGCCGCCCGTCCGCGGCGGAGACGACTTCCTGCAGCGCTTCGACGCAGCGGCCGTCATATTCAACGGCATGGACGCTGGCCGCGCCCGTATCAAGCAGCGCCCTTGTGAGTCCGCCGGGGCCGGGGCCGATCTCGATGACGTTTTTGCCCGCGAGATCGCCCGCGGCCCCGGCGATCTTCGCGGTGAGGTTGAGGTCGAGCAGAAAGTTCTGCCCCAGCGACTTTTTGGCCATGAGCCCGTGCCGCGCGATGACGTCGCGCAAGGGGGGCAGCGCGCCCAACGCGCGCGGGGGCGGGAGCTTCCCGATCGCGCTTTCGTCAGATATGTCTGTCAATAAAGGCCGCCGCGCGCAGGTCGCTCAGGTAATGGGCCGCCATCTGGTCAAGCCGCTGCATGCCGAGCTTGTCCGCGACGTTCTGGCGCTCCTTTTCGTCAAGGCTGAGATTGGCCGGCGATTGCGCGGAAGGGTCCTGCGCCGTTGCCGAACCGGATTGCGCCGTTGCGGCGGCGGCCTGCGCGGGCGCGTTTTCACGCGCGCAGACCATGATCATCGCCCAGCCGTCGGGCATGCGGACGGGCGGCGAGAGCTGGCCGACAGGCAGTTTGGCGACGATGTCGCGCACCGGCTCCGGCAGTTCGTCTTCGGGGCCGCGCCCGAGCGTGCCGGTGCCCTGATAGGGGAAGTTCTTCATCTGCGCGTCCATGTCGGCGCAGGATTTGACCGCGCCGTCGAGCGTCTGCCCGCGGGCCATCTTGGCATTGACCACGTCGGGCGGGTCGTTCGGCTTGAAGGGGATGACGATCTGCTTCAGCGTCACGACGGGGCTGGCCGGCGCGCTGTCCGCGTTCCCGCCGTCGCCCGCGGCGGTTTCGCGCGTGTCGAGGAGAAAGAGGATGTGGTAGCCGCCGTTGGCGAAGACGGGATCAGTGATCTGCCCGCGCTGCAGGTTTTTCAGCGCCTGATCGAGCGGCGGACTCAACTGGCCGCCCTCGACCCAGCCGAGATCGCCGCCCTGTTCCGCCGCCGCGCCCTGTGAATATTGCCGCGCCATTTTGGCGAAATCCGCGCCCTGGCGGATTTTCCGCACCAGGTCCTGCGCGCGGGCGAGGGCGCTCGCTTTCGCGTTCGCACTCGGCACGCCCAGCATGATCTCGGCGATGTGGTACTCCGTCGCCGTGCTTTGCGCGATTTTCTTCATCGACATGTCGATGTCGCTCTCGCTGATGTTGATTTGCGGCTTGATCTCGCGCTGGATCACCTGCTCCCAGGCGATCTCCGCCTTGATCTGGGAATAGAGCGTATCGATGTTCACACCCGCGGCGGTCAGTTGTTTCTTGAAGGCGTCGGGCGAGAGGTGGTTCTGTCTCGCGATGAAGGCAAAGCCGTTGTTGACCTGCGCTTCATCGACGGTGATGCCGAGCTTTTTGGCTTCCTGCAGTTCCAGCTTTTCGTCGATGAGCTTGTTGAGGACCTTCTGTTCCATTTCCTGCCGTGCGGCCGCCGGAACCTTTTCGCCGGAGAGGTAGAGGTCGGTGCGTTCCTTCACGTCGGTCAGGGTGATGATGTTGCTGTTCACCACGGCGGCGATATCGTCGCTCACCGCGGCGCGGGCGGGCGTGCCGTTGAGAAGCAGGAGTAGTCCGGCGATAAGGAGCAAAAGCCGTTTTGTCATGTGTCCTCTGGAAGTTTTGAGCTTAAAAAATACACATTTTTCGCTTTTTGTGCAGGGGTTTTTGCAAGGCATTGATATATAAATATATTTCAAGCCTTGCGGATAAAGCTGTCGAGCACCTTTTTCCGCCCCGCGTGGTCGAATTTGATGTCGAGCTTGTCGCCGTCGGCGGTGACGACCGTGCCTTGCCCGAATTTTTCGTGGAAGACTTTGTCGCCGGGGCCGAAGCCGCGTTCCGATTCCATCGAGGGCGCGGGGCCGGCGATCTCGGCCAGATGCGCCGGACGGTTGCGGGGGCTGAAGTCCTGCCGCCGCGGCTGCGCCTGATAAAGCCCTGTTTCGGTTGCGACCTCGACATGGTCTTTCGGCAGTTCGTCGATGAAGCGCGAGGGCAGTGAACTCGCCCAGCTGCCGTAGATCAGGCGGTTGGCGGCGTAGAAGATGGCGGCGCGCTTGCGGGCGCGGGTGATGCCGACGTAGGCGAGGCGGCGTTCCTCTTCGAGGCCGGCAAGGCCGTTTTCATCCATCGCGCGCTGGTTGGGGAAGAGGCCTTCCTCCCAGCCGGGCAGGATCACCGCGTCGAATTCAAGGCCTTTTGCGGCGTGGTAGGTCATGATGGAAACCTGATCGTCCGTCGTTTCGCCGTCGGCGTCCATCACCAGCGAGACGTGTTCGAGGAACATGTCGAGGCTGTCGAATTCATTGAGGGCGTTCACGAATTCCTTGAGGTTTTCGAGCCTTCCCGCCGCTTCCGGCGACTTGTCGGCGAGCCACATGGCGGTATAGCCGGACTCATCCAGCACGATCTGCGCCAGTTCCACGTGCGACATTTCGCGGAGCAGCACGCGCCAGCGCGCGAGGTTTTCCATGAAGCTTTTGAGGCGCTCTTTTGTCTTTCCGGTCAGTTCGTCGGTTTCGAGCATCATGCCGAGCGCGTTGTGCAATGACGTCTGGCGGCTGCGGGCGAGAACGTGGATTTTCGCGACCGTGGCGCCGCCGATCCCGCGCTTGGGCATGTTGATGACGCGCTCGAAGGCCATATCGTCATCCGGCTGGGCGATGAGACGGAGATAAGCGATCGCGTCGCGGATTTCCTGCCGTTCGTAAAAGCGCATGCCGGCCAGCACCTTGTGCGGAATGACCTCCTTGATGAAGCGCTCCTCGAAGGCGCGGGTCTGGTGCGCGGCGCGCACCAGTACCGCGATCTCGCGCAAAGGCACGCCCCTGCGCTGCAGGTCTTCGATCATTTCCGCGGCGGCGGCCGCTTCCTGCATCCCGTCCCAGACGCCGCGGATCGTGACCTTGTCTCCGGGGTCGCCCGCGCTCCACAGTTCCTTGCCAAGACGGCCCTTGTTGTGGGCGATCACGCCGTTGGCGGCGGAGAGGATGTGCTGCGTCGAGCGGTAGTTCTGTTCGAGGCGGACGATCTTTGCGCCCGGAAAGTCTTTTTCAAACTTCAAGATATTCCCGATGTCCGCCCCGCGCCAGCCGTAGATCGACTGGTCGTCATCGCCGACGCAGCAGATGTTCTTGTGCTTTTGCGCGAGGAGGCGGAGCCAGAGGTACTGGCCCGTGTTGGTGTCCTGATATTCGTCGACCATGACGTATTTGAAGCGTTCCTGATAGCGCGCCAGCACGTCGGCATGGGCGGGGTCGCGGAAGATGGTCAGCACGTGCAGCAGCAAATCCCCGAAGTCGCAGGCGTTGAGGATTTTCAGGCGCCCCTGATAGGCGCGGTAGAGCGGAAGCAAACGCCCGTCGGCGATATGCCCCGCGTCGTCCGCCGTCACCTGATCGGGCGTCAAGCCTTTGTCCTTCCATTTCTGGATGACGCCGAGCAAAAGGCGCGGCGGCCATTTTTTAACGTCGATGTTCTCCGTTTCCATCAGCTGCTTGAGGAGGCGGATCTGGTCGTCCTCGTCGAGGATAGTGAAATTGGGCTTCAGCCCGGCGATTTCCGCATGCTGCCGCAGCATCCGCGCGGCGAGGGAATGGAACGTGCCGAGCCACCAGCCTTCGACCGGCTGTTCCAGCATCTCCGCGACGCGGCGCTTCATCTCCGCCGCGGCCTTGTTGGTGAAGGTGACGGCGAGGATTTCCCAGGGTTGCGCCCGGCGCGTCGCCAGCAAATGTCCGAGTCTTGTTGTCAGAACGCGCGTTTTGCCCGTACCGGCACCCGCCAACACCAGAACCGGCCCGTCCAGCGCCTCGACGGCCGCTCTCTGGGCGGGGTTAAGCCTTTCAAGATATGAAAAATTACTATGCACCGGCGCGTTCATCATCATGTTCATGCGATCTTATAGCAGAGAAGGCTATCCGCTGCCGCAAAAATGTGATTTTATAGCGGTGCAGTCCTGACCGCCCCGCCGGGCGTTGCGGCAGATGCACTGCG
>JAGXAX010000014.1 GCA_018971405.1 Alphaproteobacteria bacterium
GACTGTTCGATCTCGTTCATCTTGTACCAGTCGCCGGCCTTGATCGTCACGACGTTCTTCAGGAAATCCGGATTGAGGCCGGCGATGTTGCTCGTGATATTGACGGCGCTGACCTTATAACGCTGCCCTTCGTGGATCGAGAAGGTCAGGATGAAGCTTTTGCGGTCGGGCGACAGCTGCGCCACGGCCGTCTTGACCTGAAAATCCGCGTAGCCGTGGTTGAGGTAAAAGCGTCGCAGCAGTTCTTGGTCATAAGCGAAACGATCCTGGTCGTATGTGTCGTCGTTGCTCCAGAACCTGTACCAGCGCTCCTCGCGGCTGCGGATGACGGTTTTCAGCGCGTCCGCGCTGAAGCGTTTGTTGCCGATGAAATTGATGCGGTAGATCAGCGTTTCCGGCCCTTCGGTGATCTTGAAGATCAGGTTCACGCGGTTCTGGTCGAGCTTGATGATCTGCGGGTCGATCACGGCGGAGAAGCGCCCGCTCAGGCGGTAAAGCTCCTGCAGGCGCTCGACGTCGGCCTGCACCTTGGTGCGCGTCAGCACCATGCGCGGCTTGAGCTGGATTTCGGTTTTGAGGTCGCTCGCCTTGAGCTTCTTGCTGCCCTCGAAGCGGATCTCGTTGATGATCGGGTTTTCCACGACCTTGATGACGAGGTCGCCGCCGTCCTGACGGATGGAAACGTCGGCGAACAGCCCCGTGGCGTAGAGGCTTTTCAGCGAGCTGTCGATCAGCGACTGGTTGAACGGGTCGCCCTTCTGGATGCTGATGTAGGACAATACCGTGGAGGTCTCGATACGCTGGTTTCCCTCCACCACGATGTTGCGGATGACGTTGGCGGCCGCGGCGGCCTCGGGATGATGGCGCGATATCGCCGCATGACCCTTTTGCGGGAAGATGCCCGCGCAAAGCAGCAGCGCGGAGAACATCAAAATAATGCTTCTGAAGGACAAGGTTTTTTTCATGTATCTGTTGCGGCTTGGTTTCAGAAGATGTGGTGTTTGACGTAAGAGATGATTTTAAGCTGGATGAGGTCGTTCCAGGTAGAGAACAGCATAATACCAAGTATGAGCGTCAAGCCAACCCTTAATGCGTACTCCTGAAAACGTTCGCCGGGGGGCTTGCCCCGTATTTTTTCCATAGCATAAAAAGCCAGATGCCCGCCGTCGAGCATGGGTACGGGCAGGAAATTGATCAGCCCGAGATTGACCGACAAAAGTGCGGCGAAGGAGATCAGCGAGACGATTCCCTGCTGTGCGAAATCTCCGGCATAGGCGCCGATGCGCAGGATGCCGCCGAGTTCGTTGGCGCTGCGCGTGCCCTTGATCATCTGCCAGAGCGCCTTGAGCGTGTCGGCGGTGATGCCCCACACGTCCGCGTTGGCGGCGACGAAGGCCGACCCCAAGGTGTGTTTGATCATCGCCGAGCCTTTGGGCGGCGCGTAGATGCCGAGCCTGCCGCGCTCGTCTTTGAAGCCGAAGCGGTCCGTCTCCTGAATGAGCGCGGGCGTGACGCGGATGGCGACGACGTCCTTGCTCCACGTGTCCTTTCCGGTGGAGTGCACCAGACGCACGACGATCGGCTTGTTCAGGTTGACGGAGACATACTGCACCATGTCCTGAAAGCGGGTGATTTTCCTGTCGTTGAGGTAAAGGATCTTGTCATCCGGACGGATGCCCGCCTTTTCCGCGGGCGAGCCGACTTCCAGCTTGCCGACGACCGGCGGCGTATAGGGTTGGCCGACGAAGGTGTAAAGCCCGGTCAGAATGAAGATGGCGAAAATGAAATTGACTGCGGGGCCGGCGGCGACGATGGCGGAGCGCTTGGCGATGCTTTGCGCGTAAAACGCCACCTTCTTTTCTTCGGCGGCGAGAGGCTTCTGCTTTTCATCCGCATGCTGCGCGCTGGCGGGATCCATGTCGCCGAACATCTGCACGTAACCGCCGAACGGCAGCCAGCTCACTTTCCAGCGCGTGCCTGCCTTGTTCGTCCAGCCGAAGATTTCCCTGCCGAAGCCGATGGAGAATGTCTCCACCCTGACGCCGCACAGCCGCGCGACGATGTAATGCCCCCATTCGTGCACGAATACGAGGACGCTCAAGACCACCACGAACGGAATGACGTAAACCGCCGCGAAATGTTCCGGCGCGGCCAGAAACTTATGTAAGAGATCCATCCACATTTAAACTAAAAGGCTTCCCCTGCCGTTGCTGCGCCTAGTGTACTCCCGCGATAACCTTCTCTGCAATACGCCGCGCGTCCGCATCGGTTTGAAAAATCGCTTCGAGGGATGATACAGAAGGAATCTCCGCGGTTTGTAAAGTCTCCCCCACTACACTTTCTATTTCAGAAAATTTCAGCTTGCGCGTCAGAAAAGCCGCGACCGCCGCTTCGTTCGCTGCGTTGAAAACGGCCGATGCGGCGGGGGAATTGGCCTGCAAAACATCACGCGCCATTTTTACGGAAGGAAATCTAACGATATCAATTTGTTCAAATGATAAATTAATCTGATTTCCAAGGTTTAACGTGTCTCCGGTCGTTGCCATACGTTCCGGCCACGCCAGTGCGTTGGCGATGGGCGTCCGCATGTCCGGTGCTCCCATTTGAGACAAGATAGATCCATCGATATACTCAACCATCGAGTGAACAATTGACTGCGGATGGATCACCACATCTATTTTATCATGTTTTACATTAAACAAATAATACGCCTCTATGATTTCCAAAGATTTATTCATCATGGTTGCGCTATCAACGGAGATTTTCCGGCCCATGGCCCAGGTCGGGTGCTTCACGGCCTGCTCCGGCGTGATGCTGCCCAGTTCCGCACGCGTTTTACGTAAAAAAGGCCCGCCAGATGCCGTGAGGATAAGCCGTTTCACGCCGTCGATCTGCCGCGGGTTCAAAACCTGAAATATGGCATTATGCTCGCTATCGACCGGCAGCAGGCTCGTGCCGTGTTTTCTGACCGCCTCCATCATGAACGGCCCCGCGCAGACGAGCGATTCTTTGTTGGCGAGGGCGACGGTCGTGCCCTGCTCTATCGCACGCAAGGTGGACGATACGCCCGCCGCGCCGACGATCGCCGCCATGATCCAGTCCGCGGGGATGCCCGCCGCATCGACGACGGCTTGTGACCCCGCCGCGGCTTTGGTCTTCGTGCCCGCCAGCGCCTGTTTCAAATCCTCATAAAGTTTTTCATCGGCGATGACCGCGTGTTCCGCGCCGAGGGCGCGCGCCTGCTCCGCCAGAAGCGCCACGTTGGTATTGGCTGTGAGGGCGACGACCCTGAATTTATCCGTTCGGCTGGCGACGAGGTCGATCGTGCTGCGCCCAACCGAGCCTGTCGAGCCGAGGATACTGACGGTTTTCACGGCGCGAACCTCGCGATCATCCCGAAGATCAGCGCCACCAGCAGCAGCGCGTCGATGCGGTCGAGCACGCCGCCGTGGCCGGGGATGATCGTGCCGGTGTCCTTGATGCCGATGCGGCGCTTGAAAAAGGAAATCAGCAAATCGCCCGCCTGCCCGCACATGGCGAGGACGGAGCCCGTCAGCGCATAAGCAGCGGGCGAAAAATGCCCGATGGTTGCGACGTGGAACTTCGCCAGCGTTGCGGGGCAAGCGAGACCGCCAGCGACGATCCCCGCACCGACGCTGCTGCCGATAAAGCCGGCCCATGTCTTTTTGGGGCTGATTTTGGGCGCGAGCTTCGGCCCGCCAATAGCACGCCCCGAAAAATAGGCGGAAATGTCGCTCGCCCAGACGATCAAAAGCAAGGTGAGCATGTTGTAAAGGCCGTAAGGCGCGAAAATGCGCAGCCAGATCATCGTCGCGCAGGAAACGGCGATATAAAAAACGCCGAAAAACATGAACGGCAGGCGGTATTTCTGCTCCACCTTCATCATGCCCGTCCATTCGGAGATGCCGATCGCCGTAGCCGCGCCCATCAGCAGGATAAAGGCCAGCCCGCCGAGATAAAGCGCCCCCAGGACGATCGCGCCGAAAATCGCCCCGCCGCGGATGCGCGCCTTCAGCGAGCTGTCAATGGTTCCGGTCGTCATCCCTGTATCTCGTGCGATTGCGAAAGCCCGCCGAAACGGCGGTCGCGACCGCTGAAATGGGCGACGGCATCCTTCAGATCTTTTTTCGAGAAGTCCGGCCACAGCGTGTCGGTGAAGTAAAGCTCGGCATAGGCCATCTGCCAGAGGAGGAAGTTGCTGATGCGGCTTTCTCCGCTGGTGCGGATCATCAGGTCGGGGTCGGGAATGTCGCCGGTCATCATGTAACGAGAGAAACTGTTCTCATTGACTGTCGCGAGGTCCGTTTCATCCGCCCTGACCTGCCGCGCCAGTTCCTTCGCCGCAAAGATGATGTCCTGCCGCCCGCCGTAATTGAGCGCCAGCACGACGGTGATCTTCGCGTTGTCGCGGGTCAGGTTCTCGGCGTTCTCGATCAGCTTGACGATGTCGATGGGCAAGGCCGACCGGTCGCCGATGACTTTGATGCGCGCGCCGTTCTTGTGCAGCTCGGCGGTTTCCTTCTTGAGGTAATAGCGCAGGAGGTTCATCAGGTCGTTGACTTCATCCGCCGGACGGTTCCAGTTCTCGGATGAAAAGGCGAACAGGGTCAGGTAGCGGATGCCCAGTTCTCCCGCCGCCTCGACGACATGCCGCGCCGCTTCCGCCCCCTTGCGGTGGCCTTCGGTACGGCTCAATCCTCGCGCCGTCGCCCAGCGGCCGTTGCCATCCATGATAATGGCGACGTGCGCCGGGATATTTTCATTTCCCGTGTTCTGCGGCGCGTTCATCGGTCAGACCTGCTTGATTTCCTGTTCCTTGTGCGCGAGAGCCTCTTCGACCTTCTTGATCCAGCCGTCGGTCATCTTCTGGATCTTGTCTTCGGCCTTTTTCAGTTCGTCTTCCGGCAGCTTGTTCTTCTTGGCCGTGTCCATGCCCTCGCGGCGGATGTTGCGTACGGCGATCTTGGCCTGCTCCGCGTATTTGGAGGCGACTTTGGCGAGCTCGACGCGGCGTTCCTCCGTCAGACCGGGCAGCGGCACGCGGATCAGCGTGCCCGCCGGTTGCGGATTCAGGCCAAGGCCCGCGGTGGAAATGGCTTTTTCCACGGCCTTGGTATTGCCGGCATCCCAGACCTGCACTGTCAGCAGGCGCGGCTCCGGCGCGCTTACCGTCGCGACCTGATTGATCGGCATCTTGCTGCCGTAAACCTCGACGTGGATATTGTCGAGCAGGTTGGTGGAGGCGCGGCCCGTGCGCAGGCCCTGAAATTCCTTGTGAAGCGCGTCGACCGCGCCTTGCATGCGACGTTCGTAATCGGTGAAATCCATCTCAGGCATTTTTGACCTCTTTCTTTTCCATGACGACAGTGCATTCCCCGCGGCCCTGCATCAGTTCGGCGAAGGCGCCGGGGCGCTTGATGGAGAATATGATGACGGGGATGTCGTTTTCCCGCGCCAGCGAAATGGCCGCCGCGTCCATGACGCCCAGGTCCTTCGACAGGACGTCCATGTACGTCAGATTGTCGAACTTCGTCGCGGTCGGCACCTTGACGGGATCGGCGGTGTAGACGCCATCGACCTTCGTGCCCTTGAGCAGCGCGTCGCAGCCCATTTCCGACGCGCGCAGGGCCGCCGCAGTGTCGGTGGTGAAGAAAGGATTGCCCGTGCCCGCGGCGAAGATCACCACGCGCCCCTTCTCCATGTGATGCATGGCGCGGCGGCGGATGTAAGGCTCGCAGACGGAAGCCATCGGGATGGCGGACTGGACGCGCGTAATGACGTCCTGCTTTTCAAGGGCGTTCTGCAGCGCGAGAGAATTGATGACGGTCGCCAGCATGCCCATATAGTCGGCCGCCGCGCGATCCATCCCTTCCGCCGCACCGGAAACGCCGCGGAAGATGTTTCCGCCGCCGACGACGAGGCAGACCTCGACGCCGAGATCGACGACTTCCTTGATGTCGCGCGCGATGCGGTCGACCATCGCGGGCTCGATGCCGTATTCCCCCGTCCCCATCAGGGCTTCGCCCGATATCTTCAGAAGAACACGCTTGAACCGCGCCTTGGCCATGTTGACAACTCCTGCCGTTTTAAATCACCCCGCCGCCATTTTCGCGACTTCGGAGGCGAAATCATCCTCCTTTTTTTCGACGCCCTCGCCCAGTTCATAGCGGACGTAACCCGCCAGCCTGACGGGCGCGCCAAGGTCTTTGGAGGCTTTTTCAAGAACGGCGGAGATTTTGGTCTGACCGTCGATGACGAAGACCTGCTCCAGAAGGACGGCCTGTTCGTAGAACTTGCGCAAGCTGCCTTCGACCATCTTCTCGACGATTTCGGCGGGCTTGCCACTTTGTTTGGACTTGTCGGCGTAGATGGCGCGTTCGCGTGCGACGATGTCCTTGTCGAGCGAAGCGACGTCCAGCGATTCAGGGCGCGCAGCGGCGACGTGCATCGCCAGCTGGCGGCCGAGTTCGGCCAGCTTGTCGGCGGGCGCGGAGGATTCGAGGCCGATCAGCACGCCGATCTTGCCGAGGTTCGGCGCGAGGGCGTTGTGGACGTAGGTCGCGACCACGCCCTGCTTCACCGCGAGGGCCTTCATGCGGCGCAGCGACATGTTTTCGCCGATGGTGGCGATCAGGTCGGTCAGCGTCGCTTCGACCGTCTTGGCGCCGAGGCTTGCGGCTTTCAGCTTCTCGACGTCGTCGATCTCGTTCTTGAGCGCGAGTTCCGTCACCTTGGTCAGCATGGCCTGGAACTGTTCGTTACGGGCGACGAAATCCGTCTCCGCGTTCAGTTCCACCGCGACGGCGGAAACGCCCTGCGCGGCAACGCCGACGAGGCCGTCGGCCGCGGCGCGGCCGGACTTCTTGGCGGCGGATGCAAGGCCTTTCTTGCGGAGATAATCCATCGCCGCTTCCATGTCGCCCTTGTGTTCCGCGAGGGCCTTTTTGCAGTCCATCATGCCCGCGCCGCTTTTCTCACGAAGCTCCTTGACAAGGGATGCAGTGATCTTAGTCATCGTTCTTTTCCTTTCAGTGTTCAGCCGGCGGCCGCAGAGACTTTCAGTTCCTCGGATTCATCGAGATGCTCCGCCGCCGGGTCTTCCGACGCGCCGAGATCCGCGCCAGAAGCCGTGACTTCGGCCTGCAAGCCGTCCAGAACCGCTTCCGCGAACAGGTCGCAGTAGAGGTTGATGGCGCGGGTGGCGTCGTCGTTGCCGGGGATGGGGAAGTCGATGCCGTCCGGATCGCAGTTGGAGTCGACGACCGCGAACACCGGAATGCCCAGCTTGCGGGCTTCGAGGATGGCGTTGGCTTCCTTGTTGGTGTCGATGACGACCATCGCGTCGGGCAGGCCGCCCATTTCCTTGATGCCGCCGAGGGCTTTTTCAAGCTTTTCCTTTTCGCGGGCGAGGCCGATCTGCTCTTTCTTGGTGAGGCCGCGCTTGATTTCTTCGTCCGTCAGCATTTTTTCCACGTCGCGCAGGCGCTTGATGGAGGCGGAAATCGTGCCCCAGTTGGTGAGCATGCCGCCGAGCCAGCGGTAGTTCACGTAGTATTGGCCGCAGCGTTGCGCCGTTTCGGCGATTTTGTCGGCTGCCTGACGCTTGGTGCCGACGAACAGCACGCGGCCGCCGTTGGCGGCGATATCGCGCACGCCCTTCAGGGCGGCATAGAGCATCGGCACGGTGAGTTCGAGGTTGATGATGTGGACTTTGTTCCGCTCGCCGAAGATGTAAGGCTTCATCTTGGGGTTCCAGCGGCGGGTGTGGTGGCCAAAGTGGATGCCGGCTTCGAGAAGCTGGCGCATCGTGAACGTAGGCATAGTCATGACGGTCGTGTCCTTCCGGTTATACCTCTGCAGGCCTTTGGTTCCCTAAAAGGAACACCGAAAAACGGCCTGCATGCGAATTAGCAATCTTTTGAACCATTCAAGAGCTTTGCTTGGCGTTGTTTTTATATGTATTTTCCCGTTTTTGCAAGGTTTTATCCGTTAAAACCGGTCAAAAACGCAAGGCCAGCCGTTGGCTTATATATTATGTAAAATATTAGTAGTCAACGCGTGTATTTTCCACCGCAATTTCATCGCAATTTTCGCCAGGCCCGTCGCGGTCGATGACGAGGAAGTCTGAAACGGCATCAAGCGCGAGGCTGTAATGGTGCCATGTGCCGGCGTGGTAATTGACCCCCTGATCCGGCCCAGCCAGAAAGGCTTTGAGCTTTCCGGGGGAAAAATCGCCCTTCGGCGTGACGACGACCATGTAAGGCCGTCCGCTCAAGGGATAAAACGCCTGACTGGAGAGCGGGTGCCGCTCCATGATTTTGATGTCGATCGGGCGCGGCACGGGCGTCGAGCGGAAGATGCTGACGGTCGCCCTGCCCGCCTCTGCCGTCAGATCCAGCCTTGCGAGGTCGTGAAACCGCGCCGTGTTGCCATAGTTTATCGACCTCTGCTCCTTTGCCGCATTGCAGGAAATCACATCGCCGTAGGGCGCAAAGGCGGCGGCTGTCAGCGGTTCGGGTTTTAAAACGCGGGGGTTCATGCTAGTTTATTCTACCCGCTAACAAGGATGAAAAGCAATGCAAACTCCCCTGCCCGCGATCCTGATGTCTTATTCGGATTCCGCCTTCACCAACCCGCATGAAGCCGTTCTGCCCGACGAGCCGAAAGACTGCCGCGGCGACTTCACGCATATGGGCGCGAAGTACTGGGGCTTTGAATCGCAACGTCACAAGGCCACTTCCGTTCTGCCGCGGGAACAGGCGCTTGCCTACGACCATGACGCGCACGGCTGGCTGCTGATCGGCCTCAAGGAGCGCGCGGAAGTCGATCGTCTTGCCATCAGTACGAAATGGTATACCGCCAATCAGGTGCGTGCCGTGTCGGTTTTTCTGAAAGACGATATGACGGGAAAAAGCACACAGGTGCTGGATCGCGCCCCGCTCGCGCCGGACAGCGAGCATGAATTCAAAATCCCGCCGACGGTCGCCACGGAGTGCTATGTCGAGTGTTATTATGAAGGCGGAATTTCACGCATCAGCCTGTTCGGCACGAAAACGGCGGAACAGCCCCCGGCGTATAAAAGCCTGCTTGAGGGTGTGGAGATATCCCACATATCAAACGACCACTACGGCAATCCGGCGATGGCCGTCAGCGGCAACCGCGCCGAAACCCACATGCGCGGATGGGAATCGGCGCGTACTGGTTTCGGCGAGAGGGCACTGTTCCATTTGAGGAAACCGGCCGTCGTCAGGGAGATCGTCGTCGATACCTACCTGCACCGCCTCAACGCGCCCCTCACCAGCCATGTTTTCGGCATCAACGGTTTTGAAGAAGCCCATATGGCGGCAGCCCCGCGCTGGAAAATCGTCACGCAGGCGGGCAAGGACATCATCCCCGACGAGTTCCGATCTTTCATGCTGGAGCAGAAATATCTGCCGGAGAAAAACTTCAGGATAAAACTGCATTTGCCGGAAAAGAGCCCGTGGCAGCCGATCCTGCCGTTTGCCGCGCTCGCGCCGGACACGTTCCACCGCTTCCGCGATCTTGAAAAACACGCGCCCGTTACCCACGTGCTCTACATGCACTACCAGAACGGCGGCATCCACGGGCTGAAGGTTTCAGGCACTGAAAGCTGAACTATTTCTTTACCGGCAGGCTGGGAGCAGTGGCGGGTGCCTTTTCAGGCACGGCGGCCGGAGGCGTTGCTTGCTTCTTGCCGTCGCCTGTTTTGGCCATCGGCGCGCCTTGCTGGCAGGCGTCGAGGGCGGCAGCGGTCGTGGCGGCCTCGACGCAGGATTTCTCGATACTTAGCCGGAAGATCGTATCCTTGACGTGCTGGACGAGCGCCGCCTTGCGCACGGTGAAATCCTCGGCCGATGTCTCCGGTACGCCCTTGTGCAGAGGGGGTTGCTGCTGCGGCACCGCGGCAAGCGCCGGCGCCATCATCATTGCGCCTATCGTGCTCGCCACGACAATAAGGGCATGCTTGTTCATGAAAATCTTCTCCCCGTCATGATTTCAATCCTGAAGGCATTATAACGCCTTATCATTTGAAATATTAATGGAAAACTATATTGACATATTTTTGTCGTAAAAATAACTCCTAAAACAGGCGGGACACGATCCTGAAAAGACCGTGTCCCGCGCAAGATAGGCTTTTTATAAAGATAAGCAGGGTTTAGCCGGCGGTGCCCACCCTGCCATGCTTCTCCTTGCGGTCGGAGGCATCGTTGCCGGCTTTTGGCGCTTCGATCGCTGCGACGACGTTTTCACCATCCACGACAGGCGGGTTTTTGGCCATGTTCGCCTCCAGTGCCGCCGCGTCGCGTTCCGCCGCGAAGCGCTTCAGCCTGTGGACGAACGCGCCCGTACCCGCCGGTATCAGGCGGCCGACGATGACGTTCTCCTTGAGGCCGATCAGCTTGTCGACCTTGCCGTTGATGGCGGCTTCCGTCAGCACGCGGGTCGTCTCCTGGAACGACGCCGCGGAGATGAAGGAGCGCGTTTGCAGCGAGGCCTTGGTGATGCCTTGCAGCAACAGCACGCCCTTGGCCGGACGCTTGTTCGCCTCGATCGTTTTGGCGTTGATTTCCGCCAGTTCTTCGCGGTCGGTGACTTCGCCGTTGACGAAGGTGGTGTCGCCCGCGTCGGTGATCTCGACCTTTTGCAGCATCTGGCGGATGATCACCTCGATGTGCTTGTCGTTGATCTTCACGCCCTGCAAGCGGTAGACGTCCTGAATTTCATTGTTCAGGTAGTCTGCCAATGCTTCCACGCCCATGACGGAGAGGATGTCGTGCGGCACCATGGAGCCATCGAGCAGCTGGTCGCCCTTGCGAACGTAATCGCCCTCGTTGACCGCGACGTGCTTGCCTTTCGGAATGAGGTATTCCTTCGGCTCGCCCTTGCCGTCGGTCGGCTTGACGAGGATGCGGCGCTTGGACTTGTAGTCCTTGCCGAACTCGACCTGACCGTCGATTTCCGAGATGATCGCGAAGTCTTTCGGACGGCGCGCCTCGAACAGTTCCGCCACGCGCGGCAGACCGCCGGTGATGTCGCGGGTTTTCGACGTTTCGTGCGGGATACGGGCGATGATGTCGCCGGCCTTGACCTGCGCGCTGTTCTCGACGTTCAGCAGAGCGCCGACGGGCATGTAGTAGTTGGCTTCAAGCCCGTTGGAGAGCTTGATAACCTTGCCCTTATCGTCTGTCAGCATGATGCGCGGCTTGAGCGACGTGCCTTTCGGCTGCTGGCGCCAGTCAGTCACGACCTTGGAGGCGATGCCGGTGGCTTCGTCCAGTTCCTCGCGGATGGACATGCCCTCGACGAGGTCGCCATAGAACACGATGCCGTCCTTCTCGGTGATGATCGGAATGGTGTACGGGTCCCACTCGGCGAGCTTCGCGCCGCGCTTGACCTTGTCGCCGTCGTTGACGAGCAGTTTCGAGCCGTAAGCCAGACGGTGGGTCGCCTTTTCGCGCCCCTGCTTGTCGAGCAGAGCGACTTCCGTGTTGCGGCCCATGACGATGGACACGCCCTCGGAGTTGACGACCACGTTCTTGTTGCGGATCTCGATGGTGGCGTCGAAGGCCGCTTCGGCCGCGGATTGCGCCGCGCCCCGCTGCGCTGCGCCGCCGATGTGGAACGTCCGCATGGTGAGCTGCGTGCCCGGCTCGCCGATCGATTGCGCCGCCATGACGCCGACCGCCTCTCCGATGTTGACCGCCGTGCCGCGCGCAAGGTCGCGCCCGTAGCACTTGGAGCAAATGCCGTTGTTCTTGGCCTTGCAGGTCAGTACCGAGCGGACTTCGACGGAGTCGATGCCCGCGGTTTCGATCGCTTCCGACATCGCTTCGTCGATGATCGTGCCGGCCTTGACGATGATCGCGCCGGAGATCGGGTCGAGCACGTCCTTCGCTGTCGTTCGGCCAAGGATGCGTTCCGCCAGCGAAACGATGACGTCGCCGCCTTCGATGACCGGACGGACGGTGAAGCCCGTATCGGTGCCGCAATCGTCTTCAGTGATGATCGCGTCCTGCGCGACGTCGACGAGACGGCGCGTCAGGTAGCCGGAGTTCGCGGTCTTCAACGCCGTGTCGGCCAGACCCTTGCGGGCGCCGTGCGTGGAGTTGAAGTATTCGAGAACGGTCAGGCCCTCTTTAAAGTTGGAGATGATCGGCGCCTCGATGATCTCGCCCGACGGCTTGGCCATCAGACCGCGCATGCCCGCCAATTGGCGGATCTGCATGGTCGAGCCCCGCGCGCCGGAGTGCGCCATCATGTAGACCGAGTTCATGTAGCCGAGCGACGCGGGCTTGGAGATGACGTTCATCATTTCCTTGGTCACGTCGTCCGTGCAGGCCGACCAGATGTCGACGACCTTGTTGTACTTCTCGCCCTTGGTGATGAGGCCGTCTTGATACTGTTGCTCGAACTCCTTGACGCGGGCGTTCGCCTGCGCGACCAGTTCCGTCTTTTCTTCCGGAATGATGAGGTCGTCCTTGCCGAACGAGAGGCCGGCCTTGCAAGCGTTGGCGAAACCGAGGCCCATCATGCGGTCGCAGAAGATGACCGTTTCCTTCTGGCCGCAGTGGCGGTAGACCACGTCGATCAGGTTGGAGACGTCTTTCTTCGTCAGAACGCGGTTGATGACGTCGAAAGGTACCTTGGGGTGACGCGGCAGGACCTGCGAAATCATCATCCGGCCCGGCGTCGTCTCGACGCGGATCGTTTTCGGGTTGCCGCTTTCGTCGACCGTGTTATAACGCGCCTTGATCTTGCTGTGCAGCGTCACTTCCTTGTTGAACAGAGCCATCTCGATTTCGGCGATGTTGCCGAACGACATGCCCTCGCCCTTCAGGCCGTCGAAGGCCATGGAGAGATAGTAAAGGCCGAGCACGATGTCCTGCGACGGAACGATGATCGGCTTGCCGTCCGCGGGGCGGAGGATGTTGTTGGTGGACATCATCAGCACGCGGGCCTCGACCTGCGATTCGATCGACAGCGGCACGTGAACCGCCATCTGGTCGCCGTCGAAGTCGGCGTTGAACGCCGTGCAGACCAGCGGGTGAAGCTGGATCGCCTTGCCCTCGATCAGCACGGGCTCGAACGCCTGGATGCCGAGGCGGTGCAGCGTCGGCGCGCGGTTGAGGAGCACGGGATGCTCGCGGATGACTTCCTCGAGAATGTCCCACACTTCCGGACGTTCTTTTTCGACCATGCGCTTCGCGGCCTTGACCGTCGAGGCAAGCCCGTAGAGCGACAGCTTGTTGTAGATGAAGGGCTTGAAGAGTTCCAAAGCCATCTTCTTCGGCAGGCCGCACTGGTGCAGTTTCAGTTCGGGGCCGACGACGATGACCGAACGGCCCGAATAGTCCACGCGCTTGCCGAGCAGGTTCTGGCGGAAGCGGCCCTGCTTGCCTTTGAGCATGTCGGCGAGCGATTTCAGCGGACGCTTGTTGGCGCCGGTGATGACGCGGCCGCGGCGGCCGTTGTCGAACAATGCGTCGACGGCTTCCTGCAGCATGCGCTTTTCGTTGCGGATGATGATGTCCGGCGCGCGCAGTTCCATCAGGCGGCGCAGACGGTTGTTCCGGTTGATGACGCGGCGGTAGAGGTCGTTGAGGTCGGAAGTCGCAAAGCGGCCGCCATCGAGCGGCACCAGCGGACGCAGGTCCGGCGGAATCACCGGCACGACCGTGAGGATCATCCACTCCGGCTTGTTGCCCGAGTTGCGGAAGGCCTCGACGATCTTCAGGCGCTTGG
>JAGXAX010000269.1 GCA_018971405.1 Alphaproteobacteria bacterium
GACCTGCTGCAACAGCGCGTCGGTGTCCTTAAGCGACGTGCCGGGCGGGGAAACGTAGTCGATGATGAAGCCGCCTTCGTCCATGGAGGGCATGAAGCCGCTGCCGACATGCAGATAGGCGAGGCCGCCGAGCGCGAGCAGGATCACGACGGAAGCCAGCGCCAGCGCCGGACGCTTGACGAATCTCCCGAACAGCGCGGCATAGGCCGACAGAACGGGCCTGAACAGCGGCCCGCCTTCATCGTTCCCGCCATGGCTGCCCGCCAGATGGTCGGCGAGCAGCGGAACGGCGAACCAGGCGACGAAATAGGAGACGGCGAGGGCCGAGGCCATGGTGAGCGAGAGCGCCTTGAAAAAGGCTCCCGTCACGCCGGTCAGGAAAGCCAGCGGCAGGAAGATGATGATTGTCGAGGCGGAGGAACCCGTCAGCGGCGGCAAAAAGTCGCGGATGGCGCGGCGGACGTTTTCATGGCGTTTTTCCTTTTCGTTGCCGATGTGCCGCACGATCTGTTCGATCATCACGATCGCATCATCGACAATAAGACCTATCGCCGCCGCCATGCCGCCGAGCGTCATGATGTTGAAGCTCATGCCGAGCGCATAAAGCAGCAGAACGGTCGCCGACAAAACGGCCGGTACGGCGATGACCGCCGTCAGCGTGATCATCGCGTCGCGGAGGAACAGGTAGAGCACCAGCGCGGCGAGGCCGATGCCGATGAAGATGGCGTCGCGCACGCTGTGGGCGGATTCGACGACGAGCAGCGCCTGATCGTACCATTCCCTGACCGTGACGCCCTGCGGAATCTTTTCGCGGAAACCGGCAAGGGCGGCCGCGACGTCCCGCACGACCTGCACCGTGTTTCCGTCCGGCTGCTGAAAGACCTGCAGGATGACGGCCGGTCGCCCGTCCTCATCGATGATCGAGGTTTGCGGAACGATGCTCTTCTTCACCGTCGCGACGTCGGAGAGCTCGATGATGCCGTCGCCGCCGCTGCGGATGATGGTGTGGCGGATGGCGTCGATGCCTTCGACGCGCGTGTCGGAGATGGCGAGCAGCATTTTGTGTCCGTCTTTCACGCGCCCGACGACCTGCAGGATGTTGGAGGAAGAGAGCGCCTTCACCACATCGTCGAAACTCAGGTGATAACCGACCAGCAGGTCGGGATGGATATCGACGCGGTATTCGCGTTTCGCGCCGCCCTGCACGCTGACGCTCGCGACCCCGGGCACGGCGGAAAGCAGCGGCACGAGCTCATGCACGGCGATGTTGCGCAAATCCACCTGGCCGACGGTTCCCGAGATCAGGCTATAGGAGGCGACGGGATAAAGCGCGGTTGGCGTCATGCGCCGCACCTCGAACGTCGTGCCCTGCGGCAGCGACGGCAGCACGCGGGCGAGGGCGGATTCCACTTGCAGCGTCTTGCGGTCCATGTCGTCGCCCCAAGCGAAATTGAGGTCGATCTCCGCGCTGCCGCGCGACGTCGTGGAGCGTTCCTCGCGCAGGCCCGGCACGGCCTTCACCGCGGCTTCGACGGGGCGGGTGATCTCGTTGACGACGCGCTGCGTCGGCCTGTCGCCCGCGTCGAGCGAGATGGATACGCGCGGAAAGTCGATATGCGGGAACAGCGCGACCGGCACGCTGAAAATGCAAAACACGCCTGCCAGCGTGGCCGCGGCGAGCAAAAAGAGGATAGACCGGCGGTGCGAAGCCGCCCAGTGCGCGAGCGTCATTGTTCCGCGTCCTTCAGAGTTCTGACGGCGTCGCCGTCGTTCAATGCGGCATTGCCTGACACCACGACGGGCGTATCGGCGGCTATGCCGTCCTTCAGCACCGCGTCCTTGTCGTCGTCGAATGCGACGCTGACGTATGTTTTGCGAGCGGTCCCGTTCCGCAACGTGAAAAGATAAGCGCCCCGCGCGTCCTGCATCAGCGCCGCGTGCGGCACGATCGCGCCCGTATAGGATTGAAGCGCGATTTTTCCCTTCAGCGTCATGCCCAGGACGAGGCCGTCGGTCGCGGGCGCGCCGATCTGCACCAGCGCGTCGACGAGGTGCGTCGCCGGATCCGTCATGCCGAGGACGTCGCCGATCTTCGCGTCGATGGAAACGGCGGGATCGAGCGGCGCGCTTAAGCGGACGGCAGCGCCGGCCCTGATGCGCGGCGCGTCCTCGGGCTCGAGGCCGAGCGCGACGACCAGCGCGTTCTTGTCGCCGATCGTCAGCAGTACGGCACTGGCCTGCAAATGCGCGCCGGCGGTCACCATGACCGCCGTCACGATGCCGTCGAACGGCGAGCGCAGGGTCTTGTTTTCCTGGTTGACTCCGGTCTTCTGCATTTGCGCGTAGCCGGCTTCCGCATCGGTGAGCGCTTTTTCGGCTGCGGCGACCTGATCGCGCGTCGCCAGATGCTCTTTCAGCAGGCGTTTCTCGCGGGCGAGATCGTGTCTGGCGAACGTGACGGCGGCGACGGACTGGTCGTACTGCGCGGTCGCGTTCGGGGAATTTTCGATTTCCACCAGCGGATCGCCCGCCTTGACGGTCTGCCCCGGGCGGACGAAGACGCCGCCGATGATGCCTTCGTGCGGCATGGAAACGGTGTGCGCGCGGTCAGGGTCGGGCTGCACTACGCCGTAGGCCGTGATGAACTGCTGCAGCGTGCCTTCGCGCACGGGCGCCGTTTGTACGAGCGCGCTGGCGTTTTT
>JAGXAX010000270.1 GCA_018971405.1 Alphaproteobacteria bacterium
ACGGGCGCCTATTGCTGCGGCAACACGCCGACGATGGCCGATCTCTGCCTTGTTCCGCAGGTTTACAACGCGCGCCGTTACGAGGTTGACATGGGCGCATGGCCGCTGATTTCGGCCATCGATGCCGCCTGCCTCAAGCTCGAAACGTTTCTCGCCGCATCGCCGGAATGCCAGCCCGACACGCCGGAAAACATGCGCGCGCGGCCATGAAAGGACAGGCCTCAAATGGATAAAGGCATCGGCTCCGCGGAGCATTACACTGCCGGCGAAGGCTGGACCCCCGGCAACCTCGATTTTTTCACCGTAAAGCAAAAAGAGTTTACGGCGGAGGAGCACGACATCTGGCGCACGCTCTACAGGCGCCAGCTCGACATCCTCCCCAAGCGCGCCATCAGCTTGTTCATGGACAGCCTCTCGACGCTCGGCATCAGTCAGGAGAAAGTGCCGGATTTCAACGACGTCAACAACATCCTCATGAAGCGCACCGGCTGGCAGGTCGTCGCCGTGCCGGGGCTGATCCCTGATGAGCCGTTTTTCGAGCTGCTCGCCAACCGCCGCTTTCCGTCAGGCAATTTCATCCGCACGAAAAAACAGATGGATTACATCCAGGAGCCGGACGTCTTCCACGACCTCTTCGGCCACGTGCCGATCCTCGCCGACCCGCTCTTCGGCGACTACATGGAGGCCTACGGCAAGGGCGGGCTGAAAGCGGCCAAGCTCGGCACCATCGACAAGCTGGCGCGGCTTTACTGGTACACGGTCGAGTTCGGCCTCATTCAGGAGCCGCAGGGGCTGCGCATCTACGGCGCGGGCATCCTCTCCTCGCCGACCGAATCCGTCTTCTGTCTCGAAGATAAATCGCCGCACCGCATCGGTTTCGACTTGAAGCGCATCCTGCAAACGCACTACCAGATCGATGATTTTCAGGACAATTATTTCGTCATCGACAGCTTCAGGCAGTTGCTGGACGAAACCTACGCCGACTTCACGCCGGTCTACAAGGAACTGCGGGGCGCGCCCGTCATCATGCCGGGCGAACTGCGGGAAGGCGATGCCGTTCTGCAGCGCGGCACGGGCGTCTACGCCGCCGCCGCCGCGCAACGTCGCGCGCAAAGGGCGAGAAAATGAAGCTCCTGCTCATCGAGGACGACGAAAGCCACGCGCAGTTCATCCTCAGCGGCCTCAAGGAGGCGGGGCACACCGTCGATCACGCGAAGGACGGCATGGATGGCCTCTTCCTCGCCACCGAGGAGAAATACGACGTCATGATCGTCGACCGCATGGTTCCGAAGCTCGACGGGCTCGCCATCATTCAGGCGCTGAGGGCAAGCGCCAACAAGACGCCGGTGCTGATCCTGAGTTCGCTCGCCAAGGTCGAGGAGCGCATCAAGGGACTGAAGTCCGGCGGCGACGACTACCTCACCAAACCATTCGAATTCGGCGAGTTGCTGGCGCGCATCGAGGCGCTGGTGCGGCGCGGCAGCGGCGAACAGACGGAGCAGATGAGGCTGACGATCGACGACCTCGAAATGAACCTGCTGACCCGCGAGGTGAAACGCGGCGGCACGGCCATCGACCTGCAGAACAAAGAGTTCCGTCTGCTTGAATTCCTGCTTCGCCGCCCCGATCAGGTGGTGACGCGCACCATGCTGCTTGAAGGCGTGTGGGATTTCCACTTCAGCCCCAACACCAATCTCATCGACGCACAGATGTCCAAGCTCCGGCAGAAGGTGGACAAGGATTTCAAAAAGCAGCTTATCCACACGGTGCGCGGGGCGGGATACAAAATCAGTGCCAGACAGGATTAGGAAATTCAGGATTAAAAACTTCAGGGTTAAAAGCCTTCTCCGCTCCTTCTCGTTCCGGGCGGGGATGATCTTCTTCATCGCGCTCTGCACCACGCTCGTGGCCTTGCGCGTACAGACTTACTACCGCTCGCTCTACATGTCCTACGCCGACATCCGCGCGCTCATCAACGCCCACGCCTCCGACATCGATCAGGGCGTCGAGCGCTACGGCGCCCCTTACGCCAAGTATCTCGTCCACGCCATTTTGCAGGACACGGAAGACAAGCGCCTCTACCTGTTGTTCCGCGACGGCAAAAGCCTGACCGGCAACCTCCCCGCCTGGCCGCCGGAAGTCGACCTCAAGGCGACGTGGCAGGACATTTTCGTCGCGCAGCCCGACGGCGCGCCGCCGCTCCACCTGCTCGTCAAGATCGCGGCCTACCGCCACAGGCGCTACATGCTGCTCACCGGCTACGACCTGCAGCGCGTCGATATCCTGCGCAACACGCTCCTGCGCGTCACCATCAGCAACGTCCTCTTTTCGCTGTTCATGTCGTTCGTCATCAGCATCCTCGTGGTATGGCTCATCAACCGCTACCTGCAGGGCATCAACCGCGCGGCGGGACGCGTCATGGGCGGACAGCTCCACACCCGCGTGCCGGTCAGCGGCGCCAACGACCAGTTCGACAAGCTTTCCGCCAACATCAACGCCATGCTCGACTGGATCGTGACGTTGCTCGGCACGGTGCGCGATTCGACCAACGCCATCGCCCACGACATGCGCACGCCGCTCTCGCGCCACAGGCTGGAGCTGCGCGCGCTCGCGGAAGACCCGGCGCTGCCGGAAAAGACGAAGGAAAAAATCGCCGCAGCCGTAATGCGCGTCGATGGTATCGTTGAAAT
>JAGXAX010000271.1 GCA_018971405.1 Alphaproteobacteria bacterium
CGGCGAAGAGCGAGGACTTGCTGTGGGATTCGATCGGCCTGCTCGCGCCGCTGAAGCCGAAGTTTATTTCGGTGACCTACGGCGCGGCGGGCAACACCCGCGCCCGCACGCACGAGATCGTCACCAACATCCATGCGCGGACGGGCATCCCCGCCGCGGCGCACCTGACCTGCATCGGCGCGACCAGGCAGGAGATAGACGACATCGCCCGCAACTACTGGGAGCACGGCATCAAGCACATCGTCGCGCTGCGCGGCGACCCGCCGAAGGGCGAGGCTTACGCGCCGGTCAAAGGCGGCTACGAGTACGCCTCCGACCTCGTCGCGGGGCTGAAGAAGATCGCGCCATTCGAGATCAGCGTCGCGGGTTATCCCGAAACGCACCCCGAGGCCGCCAACGCGCTCGAAGACATGACCCACCTCAAAAAGAAGATCGACGCGGGCGCGGACCGCATCGTCAGCCAGTTTTTCATGGAGCCGGAGCTGTTCCTGAGCTTCCGCGACCGCGCCGTGGCCGCCGGCATCGACGTGCCGATCGTGCCGGGCATCCTTTCGATCATCAATTTCGCCCGTGCGGTCGAGTTCGCCCGCGCCTGCGGCACGCGCATCCCCGACTGGGTGGAGACCTTGTTCGAAGGCCTCGACGACCAGCCGGACACGCGCCGGCTCGTCGCCGCGACGGTGACGGCGGAGATCTGCCGCGTTTTGTACGCCAACGGCGTGCGGCATTTTCATTTCTACACGCTCAACCGCGCGGAACATACGCTTGCCATCTGCCACATGCTGGGCTTAAGGGCGAAGCCGACGGCGATGCGCCAGAAAATCAACACGTAAGCTTTTAAAAAGAAGGAGAATGACAATGGTACTTTCGGCAAATCCCGGTTTCCCCCGCGTCGGCGCGAAGCGCGAACTCAAAAAGGCGCAGGAAGCCTACTGGGCGGGAACGATCCCTCTCGAAGAGCTGAACAAGGTCGGCGCGGAATTGCGCGCGCGGCACTGGGAGCTGCAAAAGGCGGCGGGCATCGACCATATCCCCTCCAACGATTTCACGATGTACGACCATGTTCTTTCGACCTGCGCGATGACCGGCGCGGTGCCGGAGCGCTATGAATGGAGGGGCGGAAAAGTCGATCTCGACACGTTCTTCGCCATGGCGCGCGGCAACAAAAAAACCGGCGCGATGGAAATGACCAAGTGGTTCGATACCAACTACCACTACATCGTGCCGGAATTTTCGGCGGGGCAAAAATTCTCGTGGGCGTGCGACAAGATGGCGCGCCACTACGAGGAAGCAAAGGGGCTCGGCATCCAGACGCGCCCCGTGCTGCTCGGGCCCGTGTCGTTCCTGCTGCTTGGTAAAATGAAGGACGGCGGGGATGCGCTCTCGCTGCTCGACGCGCTGCTGCCGGTTTATGAGGAAGTGCTGGCCAGGCTGAAATCCCTCGGCGCCGACTGGGTGCAGATGGATGAGCCGTGCTTCGTGCTCGACCAGGCGGAGCCCGCGCGCGCCGCTTTGAAAAAAACCTATGAACGCCTCTCGAAAGTCGCGCCGAAGATCATGATCGCGACCTATTTCGACGCGCTGGAGGAAAATCTCGGCGCCGTATTCGGCCTGCCCGTCGCGGGCGTGCATATCGATCTGGTGCGCGCGCCGCAGCAGCTCGACGCCGCCATTAAAGCCGCGGGCAACGACAAGGTATTGTCTCTCGGCGTGATCGACGGCCGCAACATCTGGCGGGCCGATTTGTCCGCCGCGCTGAAGCCGGTCGAAAAGGCCGTCGCCGCGCTGGGCGCGGAGCGCGTGATCGTCGCGCCGAGCTGCTCTCTGCTCCACACGCCGGTCGATCTCGACAACGAAACCGCGCTCGATGCGGAGCTGAAATCATGGATGGCTTTCGCGAAACAAAAACTGGCGGAAGTCGCCGCATTGGCCGCCGCCGCGAACGGCAAGAAGGACGCCGCCGCATTCGAAGCGTCTGACAAGGCCGCCGCGTCGCGCAAAACCTCCCCGCGCATCCACAACAAGGCGGTGCAGGAGCGCTGGAGCAAGGTGACGCCGGAGATGCTGAAACGCCAGCATCCGTTCGCGACACGCGTTCAGGCGCAGCGGAAGGCGCTTGGCCTGCCGCTGTTCCCGACGACGACCATCGGCTCTTTCCCGCAGACGCCGGAGATCCGCCAGCACCGCGCGGACTTCAAGAAGAAAGCCATCACCGAGGCTGCCTACAACGACTTCCTGAAAAAAGAGATCGCCAATTGCGTGAAGATTCAGGAAGAGATCGGGCTTGATGTCTTCGTCCATGGCGAGGCCGAGCGCAACGACATGGTGGAATATTTCGGCGAGCAGCTCGACGGCTATGTTTTCACCAAATTCGGCTGGGTGCAGTCCTACGGCTCGCGCTGCGTCAAGCCGCCGGTCATCTTCGGCGACATTTCGCGCCCCCGCGCCATGACGGTGGATTGGTCGGTCTATGCGCAAAGCCTCACGAACAAGCCGATGAAAGGCATGCTCACGGGGCCTGTGACGATCCTGCAATGGTCGTTCGTCCGCGACGACCAGCCGCGCTCCGTCACGGCGGGGCAACTCGCCCTCGCGCTGCGCGACGAGGTGCTCGATCTTGAAAAGGCCGGCATCAAAGTCATCCAGATCGACGAGCCGGCGGTGCGCGAAGGCCTGCCGCTGTT
>JAGXAX010000272.1 GCA_018971405.1 Alphaproteobacteria bacterium
TACCGTTCCGGCTTGTCAAGCAGCGGCAAGTACTGGCCATAACCCTCTTCCTGCATTTTGTCCTTGGGGATAAAATGCAGTGCCGCCGAATTGATGCAATAGCGCAAACCGCCCTTATCGGCAGGGCCGTCGTCGAACACATGGCCAAGATGCCCGTTGCTGGAAACCGACCGCACCTCTTCGCGCCTCATGCCATGCGACGTATCCTTCACGTCGTAGATGGCCTTCGGGTCGATCGGCTTGGTGAAGCTCGGCCAACCGGTGCCGGAATCGAATTTATCCGTCGAGGCGAACAAAGGCTTGCCGGTGCGCACGTCGACATAAATGCCCGCCGCGTGATTGTCCCAGTAGGCATTGTGGAAGGCAGGTTCCGTACCGTTCTCCCCGGTCACGTATTTTTCCATCTCGGTCAAAGGATGTTTCATGACTGTTTCCTCCCTGTTCTGATCCGCCGCACCATAAGCCCTGATACCGCCCGCAAGCAGGGCGGACATCAAAAATATTCCCCATAAAACCTTTTTCGTCATCAATACCCCTGATGGCCCGTATTATTGTATAATGAATATTATACCATTATATGGAGACAGATCACATGGCAAACGACATTCTCAAAACAACAGCGGGCATTCTCTCCGTCGCCGGCGTTGCCTGCGGGCTTTCCTGTGCGCACGCCGCCCTGCCCCTGCCCAAGCCGCTGCTGGACGAAACCGCGCCGAAAACGGCGGAAAACAGAGTGATCGTCCTTTCCGGCGGATGTTTCTGGGGCGTGCAGGCCGTCTTCCAGCACGTGAAGGGCGTGGTCAGAGCCGTCTCTGGCTATGCGGGCGGCGCGGCGGCCACGGCCAACTATGAAACCGTCAGCACCGGCACGACGGGACACGCGGAATCCGTCGAAGTCACCTATGACCCGCGGGAAACTTCCGCCGGAAAGCTCCTGCAGGTCTTTTTCTCCGTCGCCCACGACCCGACGGAGCTCAACCGGCAGGGGCCGGACACCGGGACGCAATACCGCTCCGCCATTTTCTACACGTCGCCGGAGCAGGAGAAAATCGCGCAAGACTATATTGCGCAGCTCGACGCCGCGCATGTCTTTTCAAAACCCATCGTGACCGAAGTGGCGCCGCTGCCGAAATTCTACCCCGCCGAAGCCTATCACCAGAACTACGCCGCGGAGCATCCGGACAATCCCTACATCGTCGCCAACGACCTGCCGAAAGTCGCCGACCTCAGGAAGGAATTCAAGGACATTTACGTGGAAAGATGACTGAAAAAAAAGAGCCCACTTTGGAGAGAGTGGGCTCTTTCAGGGTAGTACCACAAAAAGCGCCTGCCGCTTCACCAACCAAGAAGGAGAGACAGGCACAAGCCAAGGATCGCCGAAAAGCCTTGTTTTCTCAAGAAAAACATTGTTATTTATTTACCGTCATGGCGCGAAATTGTAAGCTGCCCGTAAGTCTGGACGCCTAGGATGTCACGCTTGCAGCGGGCTTGAGAACGAATCAGTCGGAGAGAAAATGCGCATTCTCCTTGTTGAAGACAACGCCCGCCTCTCGGATGCCGTCACGGAAAGCCTTTATAAAGCGGGGTTCGAGGTGGACGCCGTCACCGAAGGGGAAGAAGCGCTCTCCGCCGCCGCAGGGCAGGTTTACGACGCCGTCATCCTCGACCTCGGCCTGCCGGACATCGGCGGCCTGAGCGTCCTCGGCGCGCTGCGCGACCGCAAGAACACCGTGCCCGTCCTCATCCTCACCGCGCGCGACACTCTCTCCGACAAGATCGCCGGGCTCAACGGCGGCGCGGACGACTACATGGTCAAGCCCTTCGAGGTGGACGAACTGATCGCGCGCGTCAAGGTGCTGATCCGGCGGCAGGCGGGAACGGCAGGCACCGTCATCAGGATCAACAACCTCTCCTTCGACACGATCAAGAGGCTTGCGCAGATCGGAGAGGAAACGCTCGCCCTCTCGCGGCGGGAGCTCGACCTGCTCGAGCAACTCATCCACGCCGCACACAAGGTCGTCACCAAAAAATCCATCGAGCAGCGCGTCTACAGCTACGGCGAGACCGGCTCGGCGAACTCGATCGAGGTGCTCGTCCACCGCCTGCGCAAGAAGCTCGCCGAGCACGCGGCCGACATCGAAATCCACACGCTCAAGGGCATCGGCTACATGATGACCGGAACGGATGGCAATGCCGCAAAAAAGTAATTCCCTCCTGACGCGGCTGGTATTGCGCGTCTCGCTGGTCATGATCGTCTCGATCGCGCTCCTCTCCGGCATCGTCTACCTGCAGATCAACAACACGCTGGTCTCCATGCGCGACCAGACCGTCGAAAAGCAGGCCAGGACCGTCGCCCTCCACCTGCGCCCGAGCAAAGGGCTCAACCAGGTGCTGCTCGACATGCCCGACAGCCTGCGCCAGTTCTACAGCGACGCGGGAGACGACTACCAATACGCCGTCCTCGACGACATGGGGAACATTCTCTTCTCCTCGCCGGTCGCCTACACCGATTTCTTTCCCAACGATTTCAGCCGCCTCGGCAGCGGGAAATTCACCTTCACCGGCCCCGGCGGTCAGAAATACGTCGGCGCGACGCTGCAAACCGCCGTCGGCGGAAAAAACCTCTATATCCAGGTCGCTCAAACCAAGGACGTTTCCGACGTCTTTCTCGACGAAAT
>JAGXAX010000273.1 GCA_018971405.1 Alphaproteobacteria bacterium
GGCGACGTCATCGGCGGCGGGGAGCACGAGCAGGGCAAGGCGCAGCCGGTGCCGGAAATCGAGAAACGCATCCTCGACATCCTGAACTACGCCGCCGCGAACGGCGTCAAAGTCCACTACATTCCCGGCAACCACGACGAAAAACTCCGCCCGCTGGTCGAAAAACTGCAAAAGCGCGCGGATTTCGGCACCTTCTCCGAAAACATCTCCTTCGAATCCGAGGCCGTTTTCGAGACCGGCGGGCCGGACAGCAAAAAATTCAAGGTTCTGCACGGCGACAGCCACGACCCGAAGCTCTTCACCAAGCACTGGTTCCGCCCCGCGGAAAAGGCCGTCAGCAACGGATACGACGATTTCGTCCGGCTGGAAAAGCGCATTGCGCGCAAGATCCACGAGGATCTCGGCATAGACCTTTCGGCGGCGAAGATGGTGAAGGACGCCTTCAAGAAAACCATCGGCTTCCTCTATTCGCACAAGTCGATCATCGAAAGCATTGAAAAGGGCGATTACGACGGCATCATCCTCGGCCACACGCACGGCGCCGGAACGGAAGAGCTGAAGATCGGGGGGCGCACCGCACGCATCATCAACGACGGGGACTGGGTCGAGGGCGCGTCCTACGCCTGCACGGAAAAGGACGGCGACATTCCGCAAGTGAAGGACTACAGGAAAGAGCGCAAGGCGCGCGGCTTCAACCTGCTGCCGAAGGACACGGACGAACATCCGGCGCATTTCGCCGCGCACCGCGCCGCGACGGAGCGGCAGATACAGGCGATGAACGCCCTTTGGCCGCAGCGCGACCGCAAGAAGCTCGAACAGTCCTACAACGCCGCCGCCGAGAAAACCCGCGCCCTCGAACGGAAAAAGCTGCGGCTCGAAGCCGCGCTCGACCGCGTGGGCCAGGCGGGAAAGCTCGACGCCCAGACCTGTCACCTGCTGGAAAAAGCGTCCGGCAACGACGCGCTCAAGAAAAGCCAGAAGAAGAAACTGGCGGAAATCTTCAACAGGCACGCCGAAAACACGAAGCTCGACGCGCCGGAGCTCGTTTTCACGCAAACGCTGCTGCGCGAGCTCCTGACAAAGAACAGCCGGAAAATGCGGGAACAGACGGAAACCATGTGCAAGGCCGCCCGCAGGCTGGATTACACTCTCTAAACGCGGATTGCCTGCTTTTTCACCGCCTGCTAACATGTCGCCTGAACGACCCGAAAGGACGCCATGCCGGAAAAACAGACCGCGCACCCGACCCGCTTCAGCCTGCCACGCTGGCATGACCTGCACGCGCATTTCCGGCAGGGCGGGCTGTTGCACCCGCTCCTGCGCGCCCACGCGGCGATGGGCTGCGCGGGCATCCTCGCCATGCCGAACACCGTTCCCCCCGTCGCGAAGGTTTTTCCCGGCGGCGCGGCGTTCGACTGCTGGAGCATCGAGGAATATCTCGACATGCTGCGCGCAGCGGGCGGCGGCTTCGGCGACATCATCGTGCCGCTCTACCTTTCCGCGATCACCACGCCGGAAATGGTCGCCGCAGGCGCGAAAAGCGGCCTGCTGCGCGCCTGCAAATATTACCCCCCGCGCGGAACGACCAACGCGGAACACGGGCGGCCGCTCGACCATTACATCCAGAATGGCGTTTTCGAAGCCATGGCGGAGCACGGCGTCGTCCTCTGCCTTCACGGCGAGGAGCATGGCCTTCCGCCTGAGAATTATTTCGACAGTGCCGCGAACGCAGAAACGCTCTTTTACCGCAAGCGCGCGCCGCAACTCGTGAAAAAATTCCCCGAACTCAAAATCGTCGCCGAGCATGTCTCGACCGGGGCGGCGGTTGACTTCGTCCTGCAGGCGGGCGGAAACGTCGCCGCCAGCGTGACGCCGCAGCATCTTCTTTACACGGCGGGGCATCTTCTGCAGGGATGCAGATACCATCTCTACTGCCTGCCGCTCCTGAAATTCGACGCCGACCGCGCAAGCCTGCGCGCCGCCGTCGCCGATCCGCGCAACCGGCAGTTCTTCGCCGGAACGGACAGCGCGCCGCACGCGAAAAAAGCCGCCGACTGCGGCTGCGCGGCGGGGTGTTTCACCGGCGGCATCGCGCCGCAGCTTTATGCCATGGCTTTCGAGCAGGCGGGCGTCGATCTCTCGACACCCGCGGGCCAGGATGTCTTCACGCGCTTTCTCTGCCGCAACGGTCCCGCTTTTTACGATCTCCCCGTTTCAAAAGAAACCTTTACACTTGTGAAAGAAGAGCAGGCCGTCATGCCGCTTGCCACGCCGGAAGGAAACATCGTCACGCTCGCGGGAGGCGCCGGCATGAAAACGCTGCCATGGCGCATCGCATGAACCCGCTTTCGCTGCTGCCGCCGGAAACCGCGCACAAGCTCGCGCTTTTCGCCGTCAGGCACAAGCTCGCTCCCGCCGCGCCGCAAAGCGCGCCCGCGCCGCGTTTTGAACTCCTCGGCAAAACTTTCATCAATCCCTCCGGCCTCGCCGCGGGCGCGGACAAAAACGCCGAGGCGCTCGCCGGATGGGCGCGCCTCGGCTTCGGTTTCGTGGAAGCGGGAACGGTTACGCGCCATCCGCGCAAGGGCAATCCGAAACCGCGCCTCTGGCGACTTGGCAACGGCCACCTCGTCAACTGGATGGGTCTGCCGAACAAGGGGCTGGATTATTT
>JAGXAX010000274.1 GCA_018971405.1 Alphaproteobacteria bacterium
TGGTGCTCGGGCAGAAAATCGCTACCGTAAACACCGTCAACGGCGTGCGGGTGACACTGGAGGACGGCACATGGGGGTTAGTGCGGGCGTCCTCGAACAAACCCGCGCTTGTCGTCGTCGTTGAAAGTCCGGTGTCGAAGGAAAAGATGCATGCGATGTTCGGCGAGCTTGATACCGTCCTCTCCGGCTTCCCCGAAGTCGGCGGTTATGACCAGAAACTGAAGGCGGCATGAAAACAAACCCGATGCATGACGGAGGAGGGCGGAAGATGCGGATCAGTGTTTTCGGGCTGGGGCATGTCGGCGCGGTTACGGGTGCATGTCTTGCGGATTCAGGGCACGATGTGACCGTCGTCGATGCCGATCTCGCCAAAGTGAAACGCGTTCAGGACGGCCATGCCCCCGTCGCGGAGGCAGGTCTGGAGGAGCGCGTCGCCCGCGCGGTCGCGCAAGGGAGCCTCAGGGCGACGACGGACTGCGCGGAGGCCGTCATGAACAGCGATCTGTCCATGATCTGCGCCGAAGCGTCGCTGCCCGAGCACCTGCGCGCCGTCTGCAGCCGGATCGGCGTCGCTATCCGCAAAAAAGAGCCACGCCACGGCGTCGTCCTGCGTAGCGCCGGTGTGCCGGGCACGGCGCACAGCGTGGCCATTCCGGTTCTGGAGGACTGTGCTAAAATGACGGCGGGCGCCGACTTCGGCTTCGCAATCAATCCGGAATTCTTCCGTGACGGCACGGCGGTGCATGATTATTTCAACCCGCCGAAGATCGTCATCGGCGCGCTGGACGAAAAAACGGAACGAGCCGTTTCCACCCTCTACGAAGGCATCGACGCGCCGCGCGTGATCACGCAGATCGGCATCGCGGAAGGCGTCAAATACGCCGAAGACGCGTGGCATGCGCTGAAATCCGGGTTTGCAAACGATATCGGCAGGCTCATGCGGACGCATGGCATAGATGGCCGCAAGGTCATGGACATCTTGTATGCGGATCAGGGAATGGCTCCGGCGCAGGGCGCAGCCGTGCCGGAAAACCTCTGGACGCTTTTGTGCGCAGCCTGCGCAGTCGAGAAAAAGTCCCTGGCCGCTGTGCGGAAGTGCATGGACGCCGCAGGGAATCCCGTCGTACGCTCAAGGCTCGATGCGCACCTTTTGGAGACGCGCTGGCAAATCAAACTGCTGGACGCCTGTCTTGACATTCACGGCGTCGACAAGGAGGTTCTTGCTGTGGAAGCGTCCGCCGTCGTTCCCGCGCTTTCACGGGAGAACCTGCTGACGATAAAACGCGCCGAGATATGCTTGTATGAAAGGATCATTTCTCTCGCCCGCAAGCAGCGCGCGCCGGATGTCCAGCAGGCGTGCCGCGAAATCCTCGAGCAGGAGCGGACGATGGCGGAATGGATCGAGGACAACCATGCGATTTTGAGCATCCCTTTTCCCGCAGCGGCCTGATAAACCGGCTAAAAAGAGCGCATCGGCGATTTTCTGACCAATGTCAAATACTTTCCGTGCTTTCCAGCCTATTCCTTCACCTCGGTCCAAAAAGCGCAGCGCGAGGAGAAACCCTATGACCTGTCATGAAATGACTTATCTGCAAAAGCTTGTCGGCGAAGAAGCCCATCTGCGCAAGTTCGCGCTGCGCCTGACGCGGAATGCCGCCGACGCGCAAGACCTTTCACAATCGACGATCCTGCGGGCGCTGGAGAAGAAAGATTATTTCGAGGATGGCACAAATCTTTTCAGTTGGCTGTCGACAATCATGTTCAATATTTTCATCTCGCAATACCGCCACGAGAAAAAATTCGCGTTCCAGCACGATCCGGATTTCTACCTGAACCGGATTGCCGAGGAATCCCGTCAGGAAAACAAGACGGATCTGGCGACGGTCATGTCGCGTATGAAGGACTTGCGCCCGGAGCACCGCGACATTCTCGTCCTCGTCTGCGTGCGCGGCCTGCGCTACGAAGAGGTTGCGGCAAAGCTGAAGATCCCCGTCGGCACCGTGCGCTCTCGCCTGTCGCGCGCACGCGCACAGCTGCAGCAGATGCTGACCCCGTCACGAAATGGCACTGCGGACCCTCCGCCGGTTCTTTCTCACGCGACAAATAACGGGCGGGGGCTTTCGGCGGTGCGCGTCTGACGTCAGGGCCGGAACGAAAGCTTCCGTCGTTCTTCATTGAGGGCGGCTGCACATGAAGGTAAAACCGGCGAAACTGTGCCTTGTCTTAAGCCTGCTGTTGCCTGCGGCCGCCTTCGCCGCGGGCGGCCCGCCCGCGCTGACACTGGCCGAGGCGGTGAGCCGCGGGATCGGCACCAGTCCGGAATACGGCGTCGCCGCGCGCCAGAAGAACGAGGCGCAGGAGTTGTTGTCTGAGGCGGGCGCGGGGGACCTGCCAGAGCTGGATCTTCAAGCGCAGGAGGGGCGGCAGCATACGGTTTCACCTCTTCTGTTTCCGAACCACCAGAACCTGTGGACGGGGCAGGGATCCCTGACGCTGACGCAGCTTCTTTTCGACGGCTTCGGAACGAAGCGTCTGGTGAAGTCGCGCGCCTACGGGCTTCAGTCCGCGTCCTATCACGTCGACGAGGTCGGCGAGCTTCTGGGACTTGACATCGTGCAGGCCTATCTCGACGTGCTGCGCCAGCGCGACCTGCTGGAGATCGCGCG
>JAGXAX010000275.1 GCA_018971405.1 Alphaproteobacteria bacterium
GCGTCGCGGGCGTCGATCAACCCTTGAATATCCGTGACATCGCTGCCGTTCTGAAACCACGCCCCTGCATCCTGCTGCAAAAATCCCATCAGCTTTCCGGCCGCCAGCAGCGCGCCTTTGGCGGCGGCTTTTTCTTCCGTCGTTCCGGCGGTCGAAAGCGCTTTGGCAAGTGTTGCCATCTCGGCAAAGGCTTTCGGCGTATTGAGATCGTCCTTCAGCGCCGCGACGATGGATTGCGGCGCGTCAACATCGGCCGGTTCTATATCTTTAGCATCGCGCAACAGCCCGTAATAACGGTCGAGCGTGCGCCTCGATTGCTGCAATAAATCCTCCGACCAGTCGAACGGCTGGCGGTAATGGGCGCTGAGCAGCGCGAAGCGCACTGCCTCGCCCGGCACGTGCTTCAAAAGGTCATGCACCAGAACGACATTGCCGAGCGATTTCGACATCTTGCGTCCCTCGACCATCAGCCAGCCGTTGTGCAGCCAATAGTTCACGTACGGCTCGCCGCCGTGGGCGCAGACGCTCTGCGCGATCTCGTTTTCATGGTGCGGAAAAATCAAATCCTCGCCGCCGGCGTGAATATCGAAGTGATTGCCGTTGATCGCCTCGTTCATCGCCGAGCATTCGAGATGCCATCCCGGTCGCCCGCGTCCATAGGCGCTCTCCCATCCCGGTTGATCGGGTGCGGACGGCTTCCACAGCACGAAATCTGCGGGATCTTTTTTGTACGGCGCGACTTCCACCCGCGCGCCCGCGATCATGTCGTCGCGGTTACGGCGCGAAAGAAGCCCGTAACCCGCAAACGACGGCACGCTGAACAGCACATGCCCTTCGGCCGCGTAGGCATGGCCGGATTCAACGAGCCTGTCGATCATGGCGAGCATCTGCGGCACGTATTCCGTCGCGCGCGGCTGGGCGTCCGGTTTTTCGACGCCAAGCGCGGCCATGTCGGCATTGTATATGTCCGCGTACCGTTTCGTGATCGCATCGATGTCCTCGCCCGTCTCCCGCGCCGCCGCGATGATCTTGTCGTCGATGTCCGTCAGGTTGCTGGCGTATTTGACATGCTTTGCGCCATAAGCATAGCGCAGCGTCTTCGCCAGCAGGTTGAACACGACCGCGGCGCGCGCGTTGCCGATATGGGCGTAATTGTAAACCGTCGGCCCGCAGAAATAGACGCGCACGTTTTCCGGGTCGATCGGCCTAAATTCTTCCTTTTTGCGCGTCAGCGTGTTGTGGAGGTACACCGTCATATTTTGAACACGACGAACAGGCCGCCCCTCTCCTCCGTCATCATCGGGATGACGTGGCTGACGTAGCCGTTGAACTTCTCGATTTTGAAATAGCGCGCAACCGGCTGGAACAGCGTCTCGCCCGCGCCCGGCCGCGCCGGATCGAAACTCACGTAGAGCGATTTCGCCCAGCTCTTCTTGCAATAAACGACGACGGCGTCGAGCTTTGTCAGCGCGCCGGCCTTGTCCATGCCGGAAAGGTCAAGCTTGACCTCGGCTTCCTCGACCTTGGGCAGGTCCGTTCCGGCCATTTTCTCGAAAAAACTCATAGAGACGTTTTAGCAGTTTTCAGGAGGAAATCATACCATAACTTACTGTTGCAGCGCTTTCAGGTGGTTGCGCGTGCAGTCCTTCAATGCTCCGACTTCGTACCCGCCTTCGAGAGCTGATACGATTCGTCCGCCACAAAGGTCATTGGCGGCCTCAACCAACAGCGCCGTCAGCGCGCCGTAGTCCTCCGATTCCAGCTTAAGATTTGTAAGGGGATCGGACTAAACCTGCCGATATCAGGATGATGTCCGGTTTGAAAGCGTACAGCGCCGGAATAACCTGCTGCTTGTATAACCCCTCGACAGCCGCATAACCGCTGTGCTCGGGGATCGGCAAAGTCAGCACAGTCGGCGACAATTGACCAGACGATTTGTTATGATCGTACTTGCATCCTGCCTGATAGGATGACACGAATAACACCCTGCCATTGCCGCTTTTCTCCACTATGGCTTGTGTGCCATTGCCATGATGGCGGTCGAAATCAACAATCGCGACGCGCTGCGCGCCCAGCTCAAGCGCGTGCAGCGCGCCGATGGCAGCATTGTTGAACAGGCAAAACCCCTCGCCCCGCATGGGACCGGCATGGTGTCCGGGCGGGCGCACGGCGCAGAAGGCGCGATTGCATTTTCCCGACAATGTATCTTCCACGGCGTCGCAGACGGCACCGGCGGCGTTGATGGCGGCGGCATAGGTGCCTGGAGATACCCGCGTATACGACTGCACCATGGTGCTGCGGATATTGGCAATCGTCGCCCTGACAAGACCTTTTTTGCCGATGGATTTCACATGATCGATATGGGCTTGCTCATGCGCGCGGCGCAGTATTTCTTCACTGGCGGGATTGGGGCGAATGACAGGCAAGGACATCTCGTTGAACAAGGTTGCCAGTTCACGTAAGCGCTTCGGCTTTTCGGCAAACCCGGGAAAGCCGTTATGCCCCAGACAGTCGGGATGGTAGTAGATGTTGAGCTTATTCCTGATATTTCATTTCTATCTCCGCGGCAGTGCCGGTCTCTGCCGTCAGAGCCAAGTCAGCCCGAACGTGGTTTCCGGGTCGCGCAGACGCTCTTCGTCTTTTTCGCTCCAGTCCTCGATCCA
>JAGXAX010000276.1 GCA_018971405.1 Alphaproteobacteria bacterium
ATACGGAGGATTCGCGCCCCTCGCTCGAAATGGTCGAGGGGCTTTTGCCGCGCTGGCCGCGGCCGGTGCTGAACCCGCCCGCGCAGGTGCGCCGCCTGAACCGCGACGCGCTCCATGCGCTGCTGCGGGGCGCGGCGGACATATACATCCCGATGACGGCGCGGATTGCGCGCGCGCAAATGGAAGCCATCGGCGGCGGCGCGCCGCTACAGGGACTTCTCGCCGACGGCGCGTGGCCGCTGATCGCACGGCCGATCGACAGCCAGGCGGGGCGCGGCCTCGACAAGCTCGAAACGGCGGCGGACGTCGCGCAGTATCTGGCGGGGCGCGGGGAGGACACGTTCTTCATCTCCCGCTATGTCGATTACAGCGGGAAGGACGGGATGTTCCGCAAGTACCGTATCGTGTTCATCGACGGCAGGCCTTATGCCATCCACATGGCGATTTCCCACCAGTGGAAGATCTGGTATCTCAACGCCGACATGGCGGCCAGCGCGGAAAAGCGCGCCGAAGAAGATGATTTCATGACGCATTTCGACACAGGCTTCGGCACAAGGCACAAGAAGGCGCTGGAGGAAATAGCAAAGCGCGTCGGCCTTGCCTATTTCGCCATCGACTGTGCCGAGACGAAGGACGGCGCGCTGCTGGTCTTCGAGGGCGGCAACACCATGATCGTCCACAACATGGACAGCGCGGCGGTCTACCCTTATAAAGTGCCGCAGATGAAAAAAGTCTATCAGGCCTTCGTCGGCATGATCGGCAAATACGCAGCAAAGGGCGGCGCGTGACGCTCGATCCGGAAAACTGGGGCGATCTGCGCGCGGCGGGACATCGCATGCTCGATGAAATGTTCGATTATCTCGCGCATCTGCGCGACCAGCCCGTATGGCGGGAAATGCCGCCGGAGGTGCGCGGCCATTTCAAGACGGGGGCTTTGCCGCAGGCGCCGCAGGCAATCGACGAAGTTTATCAGGAATTCGCGCAATATGTTTTGCCTTACGCGGGCGGCAATCTGCATCCGGCCTTCATGGGCTGGGTGCAGGGCGGCGGTACGCCTGCCGGCATGCTGGCGGAGATGCTGGCGGGGGCTTTGAACGCCAACCTCGGCGGGCGCGACCATGCGCCGGTCGCCGTCGAGCAACAGGTGGCGGCGTGGATGCGGCAGCTGTTCCGTTTTCCTGATGCCGCGACGGGGATCTTTGTCACCGGCACGTCGCAGGCGAATTTGATCGCCGCATTGATCGCGCGCGGGGAGGCGCTGGGGCTGGCGTCGCGCAAGTCCGGCGCCGGGGCGGTGAAACTCCGCGCCTATGCCTCCGCTGCGGCGCACAGCTGCATCGCCCGCGCGATGGATTTCGCGGGTTTGGGCAGCGACGCGCTTCGTCTGATTCCGTTCGACGGGCGCCAGCGCATCGATATTGCCGCGCTGGAGAAAACGATCGCCGCCGACAGGAAAACCGGCGCCGCGCCTTTCATGGTCGTCGCCACGGCGGGAACGGTCGACGTCGGCGCGATCGACGACCTGAAAGCCGTCGGCGCAGTCTGCCGCGCGGAAAAGCTCTGGTTCCACATTGACGGCGCCTACGGCGCTCTCGGCATGCTGGCGGAAGAGATCGCCCCGCGCCTTGCGGGGATAGAGGCGGCGGATTCCATCGCGCTCGATTTTCACAAATGGGGGCAGGCGCCCTATGACGCGGGGTTCATTCTCGTGCGCGACGGCGAAAAGCACAAGGCCGCCTTCGCCACGCCCGCCGCCTATTTGCGCCGCGAAACGCGCGGAATGGCGGGAGGCGACTTCTGGCCCACCGATTACGGCCCGGATCTGTCGCGGGGCTTCCGCGCGCTGAAAGTCTGGTTCACACTCAAGACCTACGGCGCGGAACGGATGGGGCGCATGATTGCGCGCACCTGCGAACTCGCGCGGTATCTGGAGAAACAAGTCCGCGCCCTGCCGGAACTGGAACTGCTCGCGCCTGCCGATTTAAGCATCGTCTGCTTCCGTTACCGTGCTTCCGACGCCGCGAATGCGGAGATCGTCGCCGACCTGCACTGCTCCGGCATCGCCGCGCCCTCGCTGACGACGATCGGCGGCAAGCGCGCCATTCGCTGCGCGATCTTCAACCACCGCACCGAGGAGCGCGACATCGATGCGCTGCTCGAAGCGGTCTTGCGCTTCGGCAAGGCGCGCGCCTAGTTTTTATCCGGCGTTTTTCCGTTCCACCCGCCGCCGAGGGCCTCGATCAGCTGCACCGAGGCGATGAGGCGGTTTTCGCGCACCGTCAGGTCCGTCTGCCGCGCCGCAAGTTCCTGCGTCTCGGCGGTGACGACGCTGGTGTAGGCGACCGTGCCTGCGCGGTATTGGTTGAGCGCGATCTGCCGCGCCGCCGCCGCGTCGCGCACGGCCTGTGCCTGAATCTTTTCCTGCACGCCGAGGATACGCAAACCCGAAAGGGCGTCCTCCACCTGCTGGAAGGCCGTCAGCACCGCCGCGCGATAGAGAGCGGCCTGCTGGTCGTATGCGGCGCGCGCGCTGCCGGTCGCCGCCGTGCGCGCGCCGCCGTCGAAGAGCGTGAAGGCCAGCGACGGCCCGAGCGACCAGACTTCGCTGCCGGTGCGCATCAGCTCTGCGAGGACGGAAGCGGAATAGCCGCCCGACGCGGCG
>JAGXAX010000277.1 GCA_018971405.1 Alphaproteobacteria bacterium
GCGGCGCGAGATGATCCCGCCGACGACGTCCGCGGCGATGTTGTCGATGGCCTCCAGATGCTGCATTCTTATGATGTATTCCTGTCCCTGCGTCGTGTCTATGACGCTTTTGGGCACCCTCTCGACGATCATGGGCGCGATGAGGTTTATTAAAATCGCCTTGGCGGCCGCGTAGTCGTGCGGATTGTTCATGTCGATCGTGTCCTGCAGCAGGAAGCTTTCGACGTCGATATCGCCGTTCATGACGCCGCCCGAAGGCGCGGACGCCGGGTTTCCGGGGCAGGCACCGTGGCCGTCGTTGGTCTGCGGATCGTAGAATTCATTGCAATAGGTGATCCAGCGCTGGCCGTAATCGTGGGCGGGCGTCATGCCGGGCGGCGTGTAGGACGGCGGGCTGCCGCTTTGCTGCTCGGTGGCGCCCTGCGCGCGCCTTTCGATGTCCTCGATGAAGCCTTGCGTGAGCTGGGTGGCGGTTTCCTGCGTTTGCGAGAGCGCCGTGACGAAAGATCCGGCAACGCAGGTCGATTCATTCGGCGCGACGCCCTGATGGGAGGCGAGGCGCTCTTCCTGGCTGGCGCGGGCCGCGCGCGTGGCGTCGGCGGAATCCGCCATGCGGCCCAGTTCCCACGTTTCGAAGATGCGGTACGAATAGAGTTGCGCCGTCATGTCCTTCAGCGCCGGCAGGAGAGATTTGTTCCACCAGTTCTTCAGGTAGTCCGCGAACTTCAGCGGCGGCGCCGAGACGAGGCCGCAGGGGTTTTGCGCGAACTGCCCCGTCAGGACGGCATTGCCGCAAGGGCCGTTTGATCCCGTCGGCGGCGGGGGCGGCGGCGGATTGTTCCCCGGGCAGGTCGGCTGCTGAACGGGGCAGGTCGTGTCGGCCCATCCCGTGGCCGTCGGGATGTAGGTGCTGTTGAAGTTGATGAAATACCGCGCGCATGACGTGCCGTTCATGTCCTTGCCGTTGACTCCGTTCACGATCCAGTTCTTCGTGCCGCCCGCGCCGCAGAGGTTCGCCGCGCCGAGCAGCCCTGCCTGCGTGATCTTGTATTGCACGCCGCCGATGGTGATCGTCTTGCAAAGGTAGGCTTCCATGCCGATGGCGACAAGCGTGTTCCAGTTGCTATGCGTGTAGTTGATGATGGCCTGGTCCTGGCACTGGTTCGTGTCGGCGCTGAAATTGGCCTTGCTGCCGCCGCAGGTGTTGATCGCGGTGGTCAGGTTCGATTTGCAGAACTGAATCCATCCGCAGCAGCCGATGCCGTTGCAGATCGAGTAGCTGTTGTTGCTTTCGGCGGAGCCTGCCGCCCAGAAGTAGTCGCCGACGCAGCCGCCGCCGCCGCACCCGTTCGACGCAGTGCACTTGCCGCCCGAGGGGCAGCTTTGCTGGTTGCCGTCAACGATGGCTTTGGCGCTGCTGCCGGTCGTTCCGCCACCCGTTCCGGTTCCCGAGCCTGACCCCGAGCCTGACCCTGACCCTGACCCGTTATTGCAGTTTTGTGTGCCTGATCCCGAGCCAGTGCCGGTCGTCCCTGTTCCCGTTCCCGTGGTGCCTGTGCCGGTGGGTTGCGCCAGCGACGAAGACGCGCAGGCAAAGAAGAAAAATGCGGATACGAGGACGGCAAAGCAAAAGCAAAAAAGACGCGCGCGGGATGTCAGCTTTTTCCCCGCGGGAGGTATGCGATTCCCGTCAATGTTCCTATCTTGCATCAGCAAACAAACCCCGCGTCTACCCCATTCGGCCAGTATAGCATATTTTTGGCTTTTCAGGCATTTATTTAAAATTTTATGGGCAATTTATGGACGCTTGAACAGCCCGCTAAGGGCTTGTGGAATATGAGAAATAATGTCTTCCGCCGTCAGGCCGAAACCGTAGGATTTCGCCGCTTCGCCATGCAGCCAGACGGCGGCTGCCGCGGCCATGAAAGGCGGCATGCCCTGCGCGATGAATCCGGCAATGAATCCGGCCAGAACATCGCCCGATCCCGCGGTGGCGAGCGTGGGCGGGGCGTTGGCGTTGATGACGACGGTTCCATCTGGTGCGGCGATGACCGTATCCGCGCCCTTGAGCAGGACAACGGCGTTGGCGGCCTTCGCGGCTTTCAGGGCGCGCTCGGGCTTGCTGCCTTCGAGCGTGCCGAACAGTTTTTCGAATTCGCCTTCGTGCGGCGTCAGGACGTATTGCGGCGACAGTTTGGCGAAGAGCTCCTGCGGGGCATCCTTGAAGGCGGTGAAAACGTCCGCGTCCAGCACGCCGGATTTGTTGACGGAGAGCGTGGCGTCGACGGCTTCGCGCAGCCTGTCGCCAACGCCCGCGCCGCAGCCGAGCACGACGGCGTTTTTGCGCTCGTCGCGCAGCAGCGCCTTCCATGTATCGAGGTCGTTACATTCATCGACCATCAGGCTGGCGCGGTAGCTGCTGTAAACCGCCCAGGCTTTCGCGGGGCTGGCGATGGTGACAAGCCCCGCGCCGGTCTTTTGCGCGGCGGCGGCGGCGAGACAGGCGGCGCCGGTGCGTTTTTCCCCGCCGTAGACGAGGGCGTGGCCGCGCGCGTATTTGTGGCTCTCGGCATGGGGACGCGGGAAGTGCCTGAGCCAGAGGACGGGCGTGTTCTCGAAGCAGCGCGTTCCTTGCGCGGCGACCGTTTCATCCGT
>JAGXAX010000278.1 GCA_018971405.1 Alphaproteobacteria bacterium
GGCCTCCGCAGCCGCCAGCCTGAGAACCGCCAGCCCCGCGCCGCCCGCCGCATTGACCGCCCGCACCTCGCCGACGGCAACTCCCGCCTGCACGAGCGCCGCGCCAGCCACCAGGCCGCGACCCGCGACGATGGCCAGCCGCTTTTTGGCAAGGCCGCGGTTCTTCATCCGCGCCGTGACCTCCTGCCCGACGAAGCAGCCCTTGCGCCAGGAGACGGCGCCCAGCCGGTCGAGGCTGACGTCCGAGATCGTATCGATTTCCGGCTTGATCTCGACGCCGCCTTCGGGCACGCCGAGGCGGATGCGCCTGTCCTTATAGGCATCGGGCGCGCCCGCCGCCCCCGTCGCCGCGACCGGAAGATAGGAACGGAACCCCATTTCCGGCAGACGCGGATCGGCGAAGCTGAAATCCGCTTTCGGGATTTCCGCACCCGCATAAACCGCAAAATCCGCCGCGCCGATATCCACCTTCGCGCGCAGCCGGAACATTTTCAGGCGCCGGATCAGGTCGTCCATTCGCGCCGCCTCGCCTTCGAGGATGAAATCCGCCCCGTCCCTGAAAATAAAAAAATCGTGCAGGAACCGCCCCTGCGGCGTCAGCAGGCAGCCGTAGCGCAATTCGCCTTCGCGCAGCCCCGCGACGTCCTGCGTGACGATATTTTGCAAAAACGACTCCGCGTCCGCGCCGGAGATTTTGAGCGGCGCGCGCGCCTCCAGCCGGACGAACCCGTCCATTTCGTTCTCAGCCGCGGCCATGCATTCCGCCCACGGCGCCGGACACGTGCCGCGCCAGATCGGCGAGCAGCGCCCGCCGCTCTTCCGCGCCGCGCATCCCGCGCAGGCGCTCCGCCAGATCGAGCACGAAGCGCGCGTAGTCGTTGTGCCAGTCGGAGACCGCGGCCATTTCCACCCGCGTGATGCGCGCCCCGCCGTCGCCGAGTTTTTCCGCCGCCCCCGCCGTGTCGAGACCGAAACGGTCGTCGATCGACGGCGTGACGAGCAGGGAAAGCGGGATGCCGTGCGCCGTCAGGTTTTTGACCATGCCCTGCCGCGACGCATCCGTGCCGTGGATGACGAAGATGTTTTTCCGCACCGGCAGCCGCGCCTTGACCCAGGCGAGCAGCTCGCCCTGGTCGGCGTGGGCGGAATAAGTCTCGATCGAGGCGATGCGCGCCCTGACGGAAATCTCCTCGCCGAAAATCCGCACTTTCTTCTGCCCCTGCTGCAAAAACCGGCCGAGCGTGCCCTCGGCCTGATAGCCGACGAACAGCACCGTCGCCGCCGGATTCCACAGGTTGTTGCGCAGATGGTAGCGGATGCGCCCCGCGTCGCACATGCCGCTCGCCGACATGATGATCGCGCCCGACTTCACGAGATCGAGCCCCTTGCTCTCCGCCGCGCTCTGGACATAGTGGATGTTCCTGCCGGTGAAGGCGTGCGGGCCGGAGAGGTCCTGCAGTTCCTTCTCGTGCTTCTCGAAGACGCCGGTCACTTTCGTCGCCAGCGGCGAGTCGATGAAGAGCGGCAGCGTCGGGATTTTCGACTGCGCCATCAGCCAGTCGAGGTCCATCAGCAGCTCCTGCGTGCGCTCCACGGCGAAGGCGGGGATGATGATGTTGCCGCGCGCCGTGTCGGACTTCAAGATCTCGCCGCGCAGGCGCTCGCGCCGCGCGTCGAGGCTGGTGTCCTGCCGCTGCCGGTCGCCGTAGGTGCTTTCCACCAGCAGGTAATCGACGTCGTGCGGCGATTCCGGCGCGGGATAGAACATCTTGTTTTCCGGCCCGATGTCGCCGGAAAAAAGGATATGCACCTCCCGCCCGTCCGCGCCGGGGATTTTCAGCTCGATCGACGCCGCGCCGAGGATGTGGCCCGCGTTCCAGAACCGCGCCTTCACGCCGAGCGGCAGGTCGGCCCAGCCGTCCATTTCGACGTAGGCGATGTTGCCGAGGCACGTCGCGACGTCCTCCTGCGTATAGATCGGCTCGACCGGAGGCAGGCCGCGCTGCCGGTTCTGCGTGTTGATGCGGCGGACTTCCATCTCCTGGATGCTGGCGGAGTCGGGCAGCATGTATTCCAGCAGGTCCTTCGTCGCCTCCGTCGTGTAGACCTTGCCCCTGAAGCCCTGCCGGTAGAGTTTCGGCAGCAGGCCGCTGTGGTCGATGTGCGCGTGGGTCAGGAGCGCGAAGGTCACATCCCGCGGGTCGTAGCCGAAGCCGTCATAGTTCAGCTCGCGCACCGTCTTGGTGCCCTGGAACATGCCGCAGTCGATGAGGAATTTCCCGCCCGCCATGCTCACGAGGTAGCTCGACCCCGTCACCAGACCCGCCGCGCCGCAAAATTTGATCTCGACCGTCATATCGCCCCCCCGTATGCGAAACCCATCTTCTCCTCCACCGCGCGCGGCAGCTCCGGCAGGCCGGAGCGCGGGATCATGAAGGTCGAGAGCGCGAAAAAATCCCTGAAAATACGGCTTTTCTCCGTTGTCCGCGCGAGATAATCGTGCCCCGACGAGCCGCCGCTGCCCATCTTCATGCCCAGCATCCGCTGCACCATCTGCGCGTGGCGGAAGCGCCAGAGCGTCATGGTTTCATCAATATCCATCAGCGCGTTCAAAATCGCGAACGGCGCCTGCAGAACCTGCTG
>JAGXAX010000279.1 GCA_018971405.1 Alphaproteobacteria bacterium
CGTTTCGAGCGCGTAAACGTCGGATATTTTTTCCTGCCGTTCGATCATGTCGTAGAGCAGGACAAGGCTATAGGCTTTGAGGTACACGTCCTTCTGCATGACGGTCGAGGGATTGTCGTAGAGATCCTTGTAGTAGCTCGGGTTCCACAACTGCTCGATGATGGACTCGCGGATCTCGCGCTGGCTGGGCGTGAGGGAGGCTTCCAGCATGTAATCCGGCGGCGTCTTCGCCTGCGACTCATACTGCAGCCATTGCTTCGAGTCGAAAATCGTCGTCAGTTCATCCCACCACGAAGGGTTCAGCACGGAACTCGTGTTCTGGTTGGGCGTGGCGCCATACTCCTGCGTCCGCAACTCGTAAAGATTGGGGGAAGCGGGACCCGGCGCGCGGTTTGAAATGAGGGAATACAACAACGCCCCCACGGTATCCATCTGCGTGATGTACTGGCGCCGTTTCAGCGTTTCTTCCATGCCCACCGTGGAGCCCATGGCGGCGTTGACCATCGGCTGCGGAATCCTGTATCCCGTCACGTTGAAAATCATCTGATTGACGGCCGTCATTTCCGTCTCGTTGAACATGTCGATCGTGTACTGGGCGAAAATCAGCAAAGACGGCTCGGCATCCATGTTTGCGTAAAGGAGCAAATTCTGGTCATTCCGCGACTTGGCCGAAAACCATCCGCCGGGCAAAATGGCATATCCCGGAAGCGAGGAATCGGAAAGCGGCGGGGTGTATTTCGTTGGATCGATCGGATCCGGACCGCAGCCGGCGTTGCCGTTCTCCGCCCTGTAATCGCAGAATATGTTTTTATAATTGTACCAGATATGGCTTTGCTCGTCCGCGGGGCCGTATTGCGCGGCGGAGTCTTTTTCGTTGTTTCCCAGCTGCACGAAATCCCATTCGTATCCATCCTGCAGCGCCGTGCTGATTTGCCGGCTGGGGCTCACGACGGAAGCCGTCGTATCGAAACGGCAGGCCGCCACGGTCGGCTGATAGCGCTGGACGGATTTAACCCGCTCCTCGCCTTCGTCGCGCGACGCCGTCAGCGCGTTGCTGGCGTCGTTGAAGCTCGCCATCTGCCGGCTCTGGTCAAGCGTCGCGGCGGAAAGCTGCGCCGTCATGTTCTGCCAGGCGGTGATCCAGAGGTTCCAGAAGCTGTTCAGCTTGGACATGACCTCGTCGGCGTTCGCCTTGCCGTCCTGCCCCAGCGCGGTGCGCAGGCGCACGATGTCCGTGTTCCAGCCATTCTCGATGTTCGGCACGATGGTGCCGGAAAGATAGCTGGACTCCGTCGAGGCGATGTTTTGCGCCGTAGCCTGCGCCGTGCCGTCAGGCTCGCACTGCGCGAAGGCGCGCTGCGGAAAGGCCACAAGAACGAAAAGAAGCCCCGCGGCGGCGGCCTGTCGCAGCCCCGCGGCGGAAAAACGATAGCCCCTCCTTTTCATCCCCGTCGTCTTCATCCGCTCCATTCCCCTACTTGACCGGCGCCGCCTTGTAAATGTTCTGCATCGTGTTCATCTGCTCCTCGTCGCGGATGGACACCTGCACCGCCAGCACCATGGCCGTCCGCTCCAGCAGCGCGTAATAGTCGCGCAACTGCATCAGGTAAAACGCGCTCAGGTTCAGCTTTTCCATCTGCAGCCTGTTCCTGTTGGTGATCATACCGAGGGCGAACTTTCCGGTGTTGAACTGGTCGACGGAAACCGCATGCATGATTTCCTTGTAGCTCGGGTCTTTCGAAATGTAGCCGCCCGCCGTGGCCGAGACGTTGCCGAGCGAGACGCCGGCCTCCTGCCGCAGGTCCTTCACTTCCTGCCCCAACTGATTGCCGCTGCCGGGCATGCGCCACGACGCGATCAGATCCGGCACGGAGCGGATCGCCGCATAGCGCGCCAGGTAAGCGCGCCGGCGCATGAAAACCTCTTCGCCCGGCACGCTGGCGAGGACCTTCGACGTCATCGGCGCCGCCGCGGGTATGCCGACCATGTTGTTGATAATGTCGTTGACCGCGGTGGCCACGTCCGCGCCTTCCTGCGGGTTGTCGGCCTTGTCCACCGGAATGGTCAGGTTGCTGTAGATGTACCGGACGGGCTCGACGTCCGCGTTGTAAAGCGGCGGGTTCACGCTTGTGGACTTGAGGCAGTCATTCTTGCCGCTGTTTGCGTTAGGATCGCAGAAAATGTTGAGGTAGTCGTTATACTGCTGCGCATAGCTGCCGATCTGCGACGAAGCGCCGGGATAGGGGGTTCCCTTGCCGTCGGCCTTCTCGTTCAGCCCCGCGGCGAGGCTGTCGCGCTCCCAGACAAGGCGCATGTCGCGCGCGAAGCTTTCCGTCTTGGTGAAGCCGCCGGAAACCGTCGCAGCCACGCACATTTCCCCGCCGCCGGCGACGTTCCTGTCCTGCTCCTCATGCTTGCTGAGGGCGCGCGACACTTCCATCGTCTCGGTCGCGTCGGTGTCCGCCTGCATCTGGAACGCCTGCTGGGCGAGCCCCACGTTCAGCTGGCGCGTCATGGACTGCAGCCCCGGCAGGAGGTCGTAGTACCAGAAGGTGTCCCACCCGTTCATCATCCTTGTCTCGAGCCACTGCTGCCGGTCGTACTCGCCCTGCATGACGTTGTTCATGTAGCTGAACA
>JAGXAX010000280.1 GCA_018971405.1 Alphaproteobacteria bacterium
TTAAGCCCCTATTTCAGGGGTCTGGACACTTATTGGCAGGCCGCTCTGGCACGCCTGACGCTGGGTTTAAGTCCGGCGGGCGTTGCGGCGGCGTTTCTGTCGTGGGCGAGCCACCTCGCGCAGTCGCCCGGAAAAATTCTGGAGTCGGCGCTCTACCCCTCTTTGCATGCGCCGGGTTTCATCCACCGCATGTCCTGCGCGCGCGACGAAACCTGCGCGGCCGACCCGCGCTTCAGGTCCGCAAGATGGGACAGATGGCCGTGGCGCCTCTATGCGGAAAGCTTCCTTTACGCGGAAGACTGGTGGCGGCAGGCGACCACCGGCATATCCGGTCTTGAGGACAACGAGGAGCGCATCGTATCCTTTGCCGCGCGGCAGATGATGGATGCCTTCTGCCCCGCCAATTTTCCCGTGACGAACCCCGATCTCGCGGCGGCGACGCTCGGCAGCGGCGGATTGAACCTCTGGCATGGCGCGCAGAACGCCTGGCGCGATTTCAGCCATATGGCTGGCGGCGGGCTGTCGGAGGAAGAGGAAAAATTCAAGGTCGGCGTCAATATCGCGGCGACGCCGGGGGAGGTCGTCTTCCGCAACGGCCTGATCGAGCTGATCCGCTATGCGCCGCAAACGGAAAGCGTTTATAAGGAGCCTGTGCTGATCCTCCCCGCCTGGATCATGAAGTATTACATTCTCGACCTGTCTTCGCACAACTCGCTCGTCCGGTGGCTTGTGGCGCAAGGGCATACCGTCTACATGGCGTCGTGGAAAAACCCCGCCGCGGAAGACCGCAACCTCGGCATGGACGAGTATTACCGCCTTGGCGCCATGGCGGCCGTGGATGCGGTATCCGGCGAATGCCCCGGCGCCGGCGTGCACCTGACCGGCTATTGCCTCGGCGGCACGCTCGCGCTCATCACCGCGGCGGCGATGGCCGGAAACGGGGACGGCCGGCTCCGGAGCCTTTCGCTGTTCGCCGCGCAGGGGGATTTCACCGAAGCGGGCGAACTGAAGCTTTTCGTCACGCACAGCGAAGTGGCCTTCCTGAAGAACCTGATGGAGGTGCAGGGATATCTCGACACGCGGCATATGGCCGGCGCGTTCCAGATGCTGCGTTCCTACGACCTCATCTGGTCGAAGGCCGTAAACGACTATCTCAAAGGATTGCGGCGCGACGCGTTTGACCTCACGGCCTGGAACGCCGACGCCACGCGCATGCCCGCGAAGATGCACGGCGAGTACCTCGACAGGCTGTTTCTGCACAACGACTTCGCGGAGGGGCGCTTCAAGGTCGAGGGGCGGCCCGTCGCGGCGGAGGACATCCGTATCCCCGTCTTCGCCGTCGGCACGGAGAAAGACCATATCGCCCCCTGGCGTTCGGTCTATAAAATCCAGATGATGGTGAACGGCGACGTCACGTTCGCGCTGGCGGCCGGCGGACACAACGCGGGCATCGTCAGCGAGCCGGGGCATCCGGACCGGTTTTACCATCTCCACGAAAGGAAAGCCGGCGACCGGTACACCGATCCCGACAAATGGCGCGGGCTGGCGCGGCGGGAAGAGGGCTCCTGGTGGCCCGCATGGGAGAGCTGGCTGCGCGGACGCTCTGCGCCGGACAGGATAAAGCCGCCGGCGTGGCGCGCCAGGTTCGGCGCCGCGCCGGGAGCATATGTCCTGCAGAAGTGACGCTTTCAAAGGATATCTTTAATGCGGGGAAAGGGGCCGTTATCCGGTCTCGTATGTCGTATACCTGTCGCGCTCCTCGGCGAGGATGTCATACACGCGGCGGACGTTGTCGTTGATGATGTCTTTCTGCAAAGAGCCGTCTGCAGGCCTGTTGTCGTCGAGCCACGCCTTGGCCTGCCATATCTCCGCCCGCGACGCGCCGGTGCGGGAGATGGCGCTGACGGTCTCCCGGTCCGTCGGGCCCAGAATGTTTGCGATGTCGTGCGCCGTGGCCGGCGGGTCTTTGACGAGGAAGGTCATGTTCACTCCATGTAATGTCCACCGTTGACGGCGATGTTGGCGCCGGTGATGAAGCCGGAATCGTTGTCCGCGAGAAAGGAAACGACATGCGCGATGTCCTCCGGCGTGCCGAAGCGGCCGAGGGGAATCTGGTCCATGATCCGGTTGCGGATATCCTCCGCCACGGCCATGACCATGTCGGTGGCGACGTAGCCGGGCGAGATGGTGTTGACGGTGATCCCCTTTTGCGCCACTTCCTGCGCCAGCGCCTTGGTGAAGCCGTGCATGCCGGCCTTGGCGGCGGCATAGTTGGTCTGTCCGAACTGGCCCTTCTGCCCGTTGATGGAGGAAATGTTGATGACACGGCCGAAGCCGTTCTCCATCATGCCGTTGATCACCGAGCGCGTCATGTTGAAGACGCTGTCGAGATCGCTCGATATGACGTCGACCCATTGCTGCTGCGTCATTTTGCGCAGAGACGAATCGCGCGTGATGCCGGCATTGTTGACCAGGACCTGAATGGAGCCCAGATCGGAGGCGATTTCCTCCGCCGTGACAAGGCACTGTCCGAAATCCGCGACATCGCATTTGTAAAGGCAGAACTGGTATCCTTCGTTTTCCATCGCCTCTTCCCACAAACGGGCCTTTTCCGCGTTGCGGTAGGTCGCG
>JAGXAX010000281.1 GCA_018971405.1 Alphaproteobacteria bacterium
GCCAAGGGCATCGAGGCGCAGACGCGGAAATTGTTCGAGGTGTGCCGCCTGCGCGACCTGCCGATCATCACTTTCATCAACAAGCTCGACCGCGAAGGGCGGGACCCGTTCGCGCTGCTTGATGAAATTGAAAAGACGCTGGCGCTCGATCTTGCGCCCGCGAGCTGGCCGATCGGCATGGGCAAGGAGTTTCTCGGCTGCTATGACATTCTGGATGATCAGCTCATGCTCATGGCGCGCAGCAAGGGCACGACATTAGGCGAGGCGGAGCAGTGCAAGGGGCTGGACGATCCGAAGCTGGATAAATTGCTGCCGGAACATGCCGCGGCAAAGCTGCGCGAGGACGTCGCGATGGTGCGCGGCGCCTGCAAGCCGATGGACGTAAAATCCTACCGCGAGGGACATTTGTCGCCGGTGTTCTTCGGCTCGGCGCTGAATAACTTCGGCGTGCGCGAGCTTCTCGGCGGCCTGAAAAAATTCGCCCCGCCGCCGCAGCCGCAACCCGCTGTCGAGCGCACGATCGAAACGACAGAAAGCAAGGTCACCGGCTTCGTCTTCAAAATTCAGGCGAACATGGACCCGAAGCACCGCGACCGCATCGCCTTCACGCGCCTCTCTTCAGGCCATTTCAAGCGCGGCATGAAGCTCAATCACGTGCGGGCGGAAAAACAGATCACCGTCCACAACCCGCTGATGTTCTTCGCGCAGGAGCGCGAAGTGGCGGAAGAGGCTTTTGCGGGCGATATCATCGGCATCCCCAACCACGGCAATCTCCGCATCGGCGACACGCTGACCGAGGGCGAAAGCCTGCACGTCACCGGCATCCCGAGCTTCGCGCCGGAATTTTTGCAGCGCGTGCGGCTAGACGACCCCCTGAAAGCGAAGCATTTGGGCGAGGCGCTGCTGCAACTGGCGGAGGAGGGCGCGGCGCGCGTCTTCAAGCCGCGGATGGATTCAAGCTGGGTGGTGGGCGTCGTGGGGCCTTTGCAGTTCGAAATCCTCGCCGACCGCATCCGCACGGAATACAACCTGCCTGTCCACTTCGAGCAGACGGCGCTGCATACCGCGCGCTGGCTGGAATCGGACGACAACGGCGCGATGGAAAAATTCGTCGCACAGAACCTGCCGAACATCGCGGAGGACCACGACGGAAATCCGGTGTTCCTCGCCCGCAACGCATGGCATCTCGACAATGCGAACGAGAACTGGCCGCAGATCAGATTTTTGGCGACCAGGGAACAATCACGCCAGTAGCCGCCTTCTGTTCGCGCGGCACGAGAAAAGCGCGCACGGCCGATTTGAACTGCCGCACGACGATGCCGCGGCGGCGCGCGGCGCGGCAGAACTCGTCGCTGAGCGGCGTCATGTCGGCAAGTTGTTCGGTCGAAAGCAGCGTGCGCAGCGTCATGGCCTCCGACTGGCCGAGCATGCGTTTTTGCACCAGCAGCACATTGAGCAGCTTTTCAAGGTCGGGGCGCTGGCGCAGGCCCTCGTCGATGATCGTGAAGTGCGAGAGCGAGAGCGCGTAGCGGTCACCCGCCCTTTCCGTTTCCTCGCTGTCGAGCGCCTGGCCGATGAGGCCGAGCGGCCTGTTGGCGGGATGGTTGAGATCGTTCCATTCTTTTTCGGCGGCACGCAAGCCCGCCTGCGCCAGTTGCCATTCCGGCGAGCAGTTGGCGGCGATGGCCTCCCACAACTGGTCGTTGGTCAGGCCGGCGTAGCTGTTGTTGAGCGCGCCCTGAATGCGGAGAATGAGCGGCCGGTTTTGGTCAGCCCATTCGGCCAGTTCGTCCGGCAGGCCGATCAGGGTGGCGTTTTCCGGATACTTTCCGCCGCCGGAAAGCGCTTCGTCTTCGGTCGTATCGTCGTGCAAGCCCACAATCCCCCACGCTGTTTATATTTATTATGGAGTTATTTCATTAAGAAAATTATAATTTTTCAGATTGTTTATAATTTTACGGTATTAATATACCTCAAAATGCAAGATTATTTTTCGTTTTTCTCGCATTGAAGAAAACAAAGGCTATAATCCGCTCGCATTCAGTGTATAAACAGTACTTATTCAGTACGATTAGGAACCAGCCATGATAAAATTGGGAAAACTGACGGATTACGCCATTGCGGTGATGGGCCAGTTGGTACATGAGGCGGCCGACAGCTCCGCGCAGGGGGAGGGAACCATGAGCAGCAGCGCGCATTACCTTTCCAGCCGGACGGGCATCCCGGAGCCGACCATCGCCAAGGTTTTGAAGATGCTGGCGAAGGGCGGGCTTGTCGTTTCGGCGCGCGGCGCGGCGGGCGGCTACCGTCTGGCAAAACCGGCGGGCCAGATTTCCATCGGCGAGATCATTGCGGTGATGGACGGGCCGGTCGCGATCGTCAGTTGCGTGGATCCGGGGCAGGAGCCGTGCATGATGAGCGAAACCTGCCCGACAAGGCACGGCTGGAGCCGCGTCAACGATGCGATCAAATCAGCGCTCGACGGCGTGAAGCTGACGGAGATGCTGTCCGCGCCCGCCTGCGGCAAGGTGCATGATTTCATGAAGGGTGAAGATGCCGGTTGCGCCTGAAACATTGCTGGAGAAAAAGTACGAGGCCGGCTTCGTCACCGACATCGAGAGTGACCGC
>JAGXAX010000282.1 GCA_018971405.1 Alphaproteobacteria bacterium
CAAGGCGGCGGACGGCACGCCGGTGCCGCTCTCGACCATCGTGCGCATCACGCGTCAGACGGTGCCTGAATCGCTCAACCACTTCCAGCAGCTCAATTCCGCGACGATACAGGGCGTGGCCTTCCCCGGCGTGCCGATGGGCGCGGCGCTCGATGCCTTGAAAGGCCTCGCGCAGAAGATGCTGCCGCAGGGCTATTCTATCGACTACGCGGGGCAGTCGCGGCAATACGTGCAGGAGGAGAGCGGCTTCGCGCTGACGTTCGCCTTCGCCCTGATCATCATCTTCCTCACGCTGGCGGCGCAGTTCGAGAGCTTCAGCGACCCGCTCATCATCCTCGTCTCCGTGCCGATGTCGATCGCGGGGGCCATGATCTTCATCTTCCTCGGCATCGGCGGCGCGAGCGTCAACATCTATACGCAGGTCGGCCTCGTGACGCTGATGGGGCTGATCAGCAAGCACGGAATCCTCATCGTCCAGTTCGCCAACGTTCTGCAGCGCGAGGAGGGAAAGTCCAAGCGCGAGGCGGTGGAAATGGCGGCGGGAATTCGTCTGCGCCCCATCCTCATGACCACGGCGGCGATGGTGCTGGGCGTCGTGCCGCTGATTCTGGCGAGCGGCGCGGGCGCGATTTCGCGCTACAACATGGGTCTCGTCATCGCGGCGGGCTTGAGCATCGGCACGCTCTTCACGCTGTTCGTCGTCCCTGCCGCCTACATGCTGCTGGCGAAGGACTACGGCAAGCTGCGCGCGCGCGGCGCGGACGGGCAGGCGAGCCTGCCCGAGCCGGAAGCGGAATCGGGCTCGATTCCCTCTTGATTTTCGTGCGGGTTGTGCCTTTAATGGCACGATCATGGTCGCAACGGCGAAAAAACTCATAGGCGGCGTTCTGGCCGTCACGATGCTGGCGGCGCAGCTCCTCATGGCGCAGCACATGGCGCTGCACCTCGACGGCGCCGCGCATCTCGGCCCTGTCGCGGCGCAGGCCTCCCATGCACGGCCAAACGCCGTGCACGCGGATCAGGACGGCGACGACGACCATTGCGCCGTCTGCTTTTTTGCCAAGTTCATCTTTGCCGCCATGGCGGCCGCCGCGGCCGTTCTTGTCCTGCCGCGTTTTTTCATCACCAACCCTGTTTTTTCCCGCAGCCGCGTTATTTCACGCGTCGTAACGGCGTCCTATGACGCCTGCGGCCCGCCCTTGTTCCTTGCCTGAAGACCTGACAGAACGCTTCCGCGCGCATGTTTTTGCGTGCAGGGGCGCACTTAATAGCAAGGATAAAACTTAATGTTTTCATATAAAAAATCCACGGGGGCGGTTGCCGCGACGGCTCTTATTGCCCTGTTCCATCCCTCATCCGCTGCCGCTTGCGCCTGCGGCTGCGCCGTGTTCGGCGTCAGCACGCCCGACATGCTTCCCTCCGGCGCGGGCGGCACGCTGTCGCTGGAGTACGACTTCATGAACCAGAACAAAAACTGGAACGGCAGTTCTTCCGCTCCTGCCGCCAACAACAGCGACAAGCGCATCCGCACCGACTTTTTCACCCTCGGCGGGCAATACATGTTCAACCGCGCGTGGGGCGTCAACGTGCAGGTGCCGTACTGGGAGCGCGGCTTCGACACCGACACCGGCGGCGGCGACGTGGAAGGTTACAACCACGGCGCGTGGGGCGACGTCAGCGTCAGCGGACTTTACACCGGCTTTTCGCCTGACATGTCGACGGGGCTGGAGTTCGGCCTGAAGCTGCCGACCGGCGACTACACCTATGCCAACTTCGACCGGGACACGGAGATCGGTACCGGCAGCACCGACGCGCTGCTCGGCGTCTTCCATCGCGACCGCTTCGCCGCCGCGCCGCAGTACATATGGTCACTGCACGGCAAGATCGACCTGCCGATGATGACACGAGGCGACTACCGTCCGGGGAACGAGTTCGACGCCTCGGCGGGCGTGGCGCATGACCCCGTGAAGCTTGTGGAGAACGTCAGGGTCGCGCCGTTCTTCAAGCTGATCGACACCTACCGCATGCACGACCGCGGCGTGGGCGACCCCGAGAACAGCGGCTACGAGCGCGTGCTGGTCTCGCCGGGGCTGGAATTCAGCCGTGGCGCGGAAACGCTGGACGCCGACGTCGGCGTGCCCGTCTACCAGCGCACCAACGGCAACCAGCTAGTGGCGCCGGTGTTCTTCCAGGTGGTCTTAAGCCATGCGTTTTAAAGGCACATTTCCATCGTTTGCGGCGCGTCTGCTTTTGGCGGTTGCGGGCGTCGGGCTGTTCGCGCTGCAGGGCGGCGCGGCGGCGGCGCATCCGCGGCTCGCGGACAGCCGCGACGTCGTCCTCAAAAAAGGCGATTGCCTCGACGGTCTGCTGGCGCGCAACGGCATCGGCCCCAACCGGCGCGCGGCGGTCATGCGCGCGCTCGTGCAAGACGGCTTCCGGCCCCGCGCCCTGCGCGCGGGCAGCCATCTCGTCCTGACTTTCGCGCAGGGGCAGGGCGAAAAGGAGATTCTGACGCTGAAAATCCCCGTGAACGGCCATAAAACCGTGCTGCTCGCCTCGCGCGCGGACGGGAGCTTCGCGGCGGTCAAGGACGCGCAGGCTGCGGCGGCGCAGGTTCCGCAAATGA
>JAGXAX010000015.1 GCA_018971405.1 Alphaproteobacteria bacterium
GGACGGCGGCCTGAGCGATGCGAAAACCTTCACGCTCAAGGAGGGTCTCGGCTGGATGAGCGGCGGGCGCGAGCGGGTCGAGAAGAGCCTCAAGCCGTGGATCGGCCAGCGCGCGCAGGCGGGCATGCTGCCGCCCAACGGCTTCCCGCGCCAGCCGAAGTTCGGCTAGATTCTGATTACAATCGGCGTCTCTTGGCCTGCAAATGGCAGGTTTTTGCGCTTCCGCTGCTCACGTAGCTCCGCGCCGCCGCGCTGCGGTTCTCAAAACTCACCATTTTGGCCTCACCGCAACTGCGGTGCCGGCTTCAAAATATTTAATTGTAATCGGAATCGGAATCTGGGGCATCACGGGAAGTAGATCACGCCTTTTTCTTGCTTCCTGATCACCGGCGCCGGTGCATCCACGGGCATGCCGGCGGCGAGTTTGCCGTTTTCCTTCGCGTTTTCCTTCTCCTCCGCCTGCGTGAGCGAGCGCTTCAAAAGCAGGAGCGTCAGGCGGCGGTTGCGCGGGCTTGCCGGGTCGGCGGCGATCAGCGGGTCGTGGTCGGCGCGCCCCTGCACGTCGTGCAGCTGCTCCATCGCGAAGCCGGATTCCAGCATGACGCGGCGGCTGGCGTTGGCGCGGTCGGCGGAAAGCTCCCAGTTCGTGTAGTCCGCGCCCTTGCCGTAGGGGATCGAGTCCGTGTGGCCGCGGACGGAGACCTTGTTGGGCAGGTCCTTGATGATGCCGGTGATCATGCTGAGGAGCTGGACGGTCTGCGGCAGCGGCTTGGGGCTGCCGATCGCGAACATCGGCTTGCCGTTCGTGTCGATGATCTGGATGCGCAGACCTTCGGGCGTCATGTCGATCAGCAGGTTCTTCTCGTATTGCCTGAGCGACCCCACGGCGTCGATCGACTTGCGGATGTCGCTCGCGGCCTTTTTGAAGGCGACTTCGTCCTGATGATCGAGCGTTGCGGCCTTTTGCGGGCTGTTGGGCGCGTTTTCGGTGTTGCCGCGCGGGCTGTTCTGGCTGATGACGTTGTTGTCCGTCTTGGCGCCGCGCGGCGAGACGGTCGTGCCGCCGAGAAGGCCGCCGGAGCCGCTCTGGTCCTGCGCGATGCGCGGGTCGGTGGGCGAGAAATAGTCGGCGATCTTCTCTTTTTCCGTGTTGGTGGTGACGCTGAGCAGCCAGAGCAGCAGGAAGAAGGCCATCATCGCCGTCACGAAGTCGGCGTAGGCGACCTTCCACGCGCCGCCGTGATGGCCGCCGCCGACCTTCTTGACGCGCTTGATGATGATGTTCTGCTTCTCGTCGCCGCCCTTTTTTTCTTTTTCCGCCACGGCTTCAGGCTGCCGCGGTGAGGTTTTGCGTCGCCTCTTCCACTTCGAGGAAGGTGGGCTGGACGTCGTGCATCAGGATCTTGCGGCCGAACTCGATGGCGACCTGCGGCGCCGCGCCCTGCAAAAAGGCGAGGACGCAGGTCTTGATGCAGAGGAGGTATTTGATTTCGGTGTCGGCGCGGTCTTGAATGGCGCTGGCGGTGGGCGCGACGAAGCCGTAGGAGAGGAACACGCCCATGAACGTGCCGCACAGCGCGCCGCCGATGAGGTGGCCGAGGACGGCTGGCGGTTCGGTGATCGAGCCCATGGTGTGGATGACGCCGAGGACGGCGGCGACGATCCCGAGCGCGGGCATGCCGTCCGCCATGGTCTGCACGGCGTGGGCGGTGTGGCTGCGCGCGGCGATCTCGGTGTCGATTTCCTGATCCATCAGCGCCTCGACCTCGTGCGGCTTTTCCGCGCCGAGCGAGATCAGCCGGAGGTAATCGCAGAGAAAGGTGAGGGCGTGGTGGTTTTCGTAGAAGCTGGGGAATTTCTTGAAAAGGTCGCTATCTTCAGGTTCTTCGATGTGGCGCTCGAGCGCGAGCCAGCCTTTTTGCCGCGCCGTCTTGAAGATGGTGAAGAGCATGCCGAGCAGCTCGATATACTGCTCCTTGCCGTATTTGTCCTTCTTGTAGATCATTTTGAGGTCGGTGAAGGTTTGCTTGACCGTGTGGCGGGAATTGGCGACGAGATAGGCCATGCAGGCGGAGCCGCCGATCATCAGCCATTCGAAGGGCTGATAGAGGACCTTCATGTTGCCGTCGTCGAGGACGTAACCGCCGAAAACACACAGAAGAACGCCGATGTTGCCGATCGCCTTAAACATCTATCCCCGTCTTTTCATGACTTTGTGCCATGCCCCTTGAAGTAATGTTCCATACCCAGTATGGCCCAGCTTTCCTCCTGCATCAATCGTCAGATGCGGATTTGGAGAAAACGCTGCCGATAATGCGCGCGATGAGGTCGCGCGTTTTATTGTTTTTGTCGTTGTGCGGGTTGAATTCCGCGATCTCGAGCGCTTTGAAAAGCGGATGCCGCGCGGTCGTTTTTATAATAGGTAAAACTTCGGCGGGATCGAGGCCTTTGCCCTCCGGCGTGCCGACGCCCGGCGCGGCCGCGGGGTCGAAGCAGTCGATGTCGATGCTCAGGCCGAAACCGAGAGTGCCGGCTGTGGCGCGCTGCAGGGCTTCGGCATAGACGGCGTTGAAGCCGCGCTGGCGCACTTCGTCGAGGTAATAGACGCGGATGCCGTGTTTTTTGACGAAGACCTCTTCCTCCGGCTCGAAACTGTGGATGCCGATCATGCTGATGTGCTTTGCCGAGAGCTTCGGCTGCTTCCCGCCAAGACCGGTGAGTTGCGGCAGGCCGTGGCCGAGCAGGGCGCTGACCGGCTGGCCGTGCCACCAGCCGCCCCATTTGCCGTGTTTCGAAGTTTCATAAGTGTGCGCATCGAGGTGGGCGTCGAGCCAGATCAGGCCGAAATTCCGTTCGGCATGGAGGGCGGAGACGACGCCCGACCATGTGCCGACGGCGGAGGTATGGTCTCCGCCGATAATGACGGGAATACTTTTATTTTCAGCCGCGTATTTGACGTGATTGAATAATCTTCTCAATCCCTCGACGACGAGCGGCAGGGTTTTTTCCTTGGTCTCCAGCTGGTCGTGGCGGCCGAGGAACTTGATCCCGAGCGGGCCGCGCCATTTCGCCGTGACGCCGAGGGAGCGCAGCTTGTGCAGGATATGGTCGGCCGGAATGGCGGCGGGGCCGTCTTCGCAAAGATAATTGCGGCAGCCCCAACCGCTGTCGTAGCCGATGATTTCGGCCTTGCAGGTGCGCGCCGGTGTGTTTTCTATTATGGCATTCATTTGGCCTACGCTCCGTTTCTAGGATGAACGACCGCCTGCCGAAAGTAAAGGCGGGAGTGGTTTTTCGCTTATAGAAAATCCCTATTCCGGTTCTCTTTTTTTCTGTTTGCTGGGATACTGGGTGCGGGTTCGCGGGGGTGCGTCATGCTGATGCTGTGCTGGTTTTATTGTATTCCGTTCGCGAAGGGGCTGTTCTTCGCGTCGGGGCCGATGGCCTTCGTGCTGGCGCTGTTCGTCTTGAAGCGCGGCGTGCGCCAGCAGCGCGCGGGCTTGCGGCAGCTGGCTTTCCTGCTGATGTTCGCCGCGCTGCTGAAGATGGCGCTGGCCGACGTTTACTTCCTGCGCATCGATCTTCTGTGCGCTTTCAACCAGTGCCACGACGGCGGATTTTTCAGAGCGGCGCAGGCCGCGGGGCTGGCGGCGCTGGTGCTGGGCAGCTTCCTTTTGCTTTTCGTTTACCGCGGCTTCGCGCGCGACCGCCGGCAAAAGCCCGTCACGCCGGAGCAGGTGCATCTGTCGTTCTGGGCGAATTTCGGGCTGGTGCTGGTGCTGGTGCTGCTCTGCTGGCTGGCGGCGCCGTGGGCCGGCTATCTGACGGTCGGGCATATCCCCGCGTTCTTCATGCGCGTGCCATGGCAGCGCCTCGCCATGCTCGATGTCGCCGTGCTGCTGGTCGGCTTCTGGAAGCTGGAGGATTGCCACGATCCGGAGGAAAGGAAGAAAGGCAATTACCGGATGAACGTCTGGACGGCGAAGGACACGCTGTGGGTGTCGGTCGTTTTGCTGCTGATCGGCCTTGCGCTGTCCTACGTCTCGAACGACGTCCTGTCGATGGCCATGCCGCGCGAGAGCCAGCGCCTGCATATCAACCTCGACGGCATCGACTTCGGCCATTTCGGCCCCGGCTTCCAGCAGCCCGACCAGACCGGCCCGTTGCAACAGCAATGATTCAGGCGCGGTAGAGCCACCAGCTTTTCGTGTTGATGGAAAAGATCGGCTGGTAGCGGTTGACGGCCGTGACGGGTTCGACCGTTTTGTCCTGATTGTCGAGCACGAAGCTGCCGCCGCCGGAATGGACGATCAGGATGGCGTGCGCGAGGTTCTCGATCTTGTCCTCCACGACGGCGATGCGCAACTGGTCCGCCGAAAAGCCGAGCACGCGCAAGGAAACGTATTTGGCGATGGCGTAGTCCTTGCAATCCCCGCCGCTGCCGAAGAACCGCGCCGCGGTCGCGTGCCAGTAGCCGTACTGGCCGTAGACCTGCTGGTCGTCGACATAGGGGATTTGGTTCAGGAACGCGTTGATGCCGTCGATTTGCGCCTGCGCGGAGAGGTTTTTCAGCTTCCTGATTTCATTTTGCCACATCACGATGCCGGGCGCCGTCGCCGCCGGATTTTCCAGCTGCGCCTGAAAACCCGCGATCAGCGCCGACCATTTTCTGAAGGGGGCGATGTCGTCGGAGCGCGTGGCGTGCATGCCGAACAGCTCCGGCGCTTGCGTCGCGGCGGTGGTCGCGAACTGCAGGGACATGCTTTGCGCCTGTGCCGGCGGCGGCGCCACGGTCTGCACGAGGATGGCGATGCCCGCGGCGGCGGCGCGCATGCACCATTGTTCGGTCAGGGTCTTGTAGAGCTGGGCGGCGGTGAGGGCCTTCTGGCGGATGAGGATGCGGCCGAGATGCCCGCCGGTTTGCGCCTGCGCTTCCAGCGCCGCATCAAGCTGGGCGGTGGAAACAAGCCCGCCGGAAACCAGCAGGTCGCCGAGCTTGAAGGTCTTGATATTGCGGCTGAAGGCCCTGAAAAAGCTGTTTTTCAGGCCGCGGGGCGCGGTCGTTTTCGGCTTGCGGGAAGACGGATTTTGCAACATAGTTCCCCTGTCGTTCTGGTGCGGCGTGCTGGCGTCTGTGCTATTGCCCTTGGTCATATGGTTTATTATTATGCTTAATAATTAACAAAATATGAAAACCATTGACGGGATTGCATATTGTATATATATTTCGAGTTTATGTAATACAATCTGCGGGGATTTAACTTCATCAAAGATAATAAAAAGAGAATATAAATGACTGTAAATAATGACATTTTTAATTCATTAGAGGCTCTTTCAGCGGCGCGCGTCCTCTGCGTCGGTGATGTGATGCTCGACCAGTTCATTTACGGGGCGATCGAGCGCATTTCGCCCGAAGCGCCGATTCCCGTGCTGCTGGTCGAACGTGAAAAGCACATGCTGGGCGGCGCCGGAAACGTGGCGGCGAACGTGGCGGCGCTGGGGGCGGCGGCCGTTCTGGCGACGGTCGTCGGGGCGGATGCGACGGGCGCTGAAATCAAAAACCAGCTGATGGCGCTCGGCATAGATTATGTCCTCGAAACGGAGGCAGGCCGCGCCACGACGCGCAAGAGCCGCTTCATCTGCGGGCCGCAGCAGGTCTTGCGCGTCGACCGCGAGAAGACCGTGCCGGTTTCCGCCGCGACGGAGGACAGGATCATCGCGCGCGTCACGGCGCTGCTGCCGCAAGCCGGGGCGGTGATTTTGTCGGATTACAAGAAAGGCCTGCTGACGGACACGATCGTCTCGGCGGTCATCGCCGCCGCGCGCCATCACGGCAAGCCGGTCATCGTCGACCCCAAGGGCAGGGATTTCGGCCGCTATCGCGGCGCGACGGTCATCACGCCCAACCGCAAGGAGCTTGAGGAAGCGACGGGCATGAAGGCGGGAACGGACGACGAGGTGCGCGCCGCCGCGCTGAAGCTGATCGCGGAGTGCGGCGTCGACACGGTGCTGGCGACGCGCAGCAAGGACGGCATGTCCATCGTCGCGCGCGACGCGGAGCCGGTGCATCTCCCCGCGCAGGTGCGCGAGGTTTACGACGTTTCCGGCGCGGGCGACACGGTGGTGGCGGCTTTCGCGGCGGGGCTTGCCGCCGGCCTTCCGGTTGAAAACGCCGCGCTGCTCGCCAATATCGCCGCGGGCATCGTCGTCGGCAAGCCCGGCACGGCGACGGCGCGGCGCGACGAGATCCGCGACGTGCTGGCGGCGCGTCCGGGCGCGCAAAAATTCTCCGCCCTCCGCAGCGCGTCAAAATGGGGCACGGCGGAAGATGCCGCCACGCAGGCCGAGCGCCTGCGCACGCGCGGCCTGAAAACCGGATTCACCAACGGCTGTTTCGACCTGCTGCATCCCGGCCATGTGTCGCTTTTGCGCCAGGCGCGGGCGGCCTGCGACTTCCTGATCGTCGCCATCAACAGCGACGCTTCGGTGAAGCGCCTGAAGGGATCTGGGCGGCCGGTGCAGAACGATGCCGCCCGCGCCGATATCCTTTCCGCGCTCGATATGGTGGACATGGTCGTCGTTTTTGAAGAAGACACGCCGATCGAGCTCATCCGCCGGATCAAGCCCGACGTGCTGGTCAAGGGCGGCCAGTACAAGCTGGAGGAAGTCGTCGGCCACGATGTCGTCATGTCCTACGGCGGCACGATCGTCCGCGCCGACATGGAAGAAGGCTTCAGTACCACCCATACAATTTCCAGAATGAAAGCGTAACGCCGCAATCTTCGCCGCGGGAAGGACTTGTTAATCCTTTTGTGCGACCCTTGAAGATGTAGGGGAGTCTTCAAGACGGGGGTGCGCGAGCGGATATGACGGATAATTCTGTGTCGAAAATGTCGGAGATTTCTATCGGCGGGCAGGCGGGGGCGATGGCGCCGGAAGACAGCAAAAAGTCGCAGCGCATCGGCGACCGTCTGGTCGAGCAGGGGCTGATCTCCATCGACCAGTTGAACGTCGCGCTGCACGAGAAGCAGAAATCCGGCAAGATGATCGGGCAGATTCTGGTCGAGCTGGGCTTCGTGCAGGAGTCCTCCGTCGCGGCGTTCCTCTCGGAAAGCACCGGCTACCAGCAGTTCGACCCGAAAAAGACCATGCTTGACCCCGACGCGCTGGCGCTGATGACGAAGAAGGACGTGCTCAAATATCAGGCCATCCCCATCACCGTCGTGCAGGACAAGAACGAATTCCGCGTCGCCATGGTCGACCCCTACGACGTGCTGGCGCTCGACAAGCTGAAGCAGTTCGTGCCGCGCTCTTTCGAGATCATTCCGTTCGTCTGTCAGGCATCGGTCTTTTCCGACGTCGTGCACAGGGCTTACGGCGTCACGACCTCCATCGACGGGATTCTCAAGGAACTGGCGGGCGACAAGAACGCCGCCAAGAAGAACATGGACGGGCTTTCGGAGGAGGAGGCCTACAGCCACCCGATCGTGCGCCTTGTCAACGCGATCGTCTTCGAGGCCGTCAAGATGGGGGCTTCCGACATCCACTTCGAGCCGGAGGAAAACTCCGTGCGCGTCCGCAACCGGATCGACGGCGACCTCGCGGTGTCGCACGTCATCCACCGCGAATACTGGAGCGGCATCTGCCAGCGCCTCAAGATCATGGCGGAGATGAACATCGCCGACAAACTCTCGCCGCAGGACGGACGCTTCAACATGAACATGGGCGGGCGCGAGGCGGATTTCCGCGTCTCCTGCCTGCCGACAGTGCACGGCGAGAACATCGTGCTGCGCATTCTCGACCAGAACGCCAGCATCGTGCCGATCGAGAGGCTGAATTTCAGCGAGCACAACATGAAGCTGATCGGCAAGGTTCTGGCGCGGCCCGAAGGCATCGTGATCGTCACCGGCCCGACCGGCTCGGGGAAAACGACGACGCTCTATTCCATGCTCAACGCGATCAACACGCCAGACGTCAACATCCAGACGATGGAAGACCCGGTGGAATATTCCCTGCAGGGCATCCGCCAGTCGCATGTGCGCGACGGCAGCGGTTTCAGTTTCGGCGAAGGGGTCAAGGCGCTGCTGCGTCAGGACCCGGACATCATCTTCGTCGGCGAAATCCGCGACGAGGTGACGGCCGAGCAGGCGCTCAAGGCGGCCATGACCGGCCACCAGGTTTTCAGTTCGCTGCATACGAACGACAGTTTCGGCGCGATCCCGCGCCTGATCGACCTCAAAATGCAGCCGACGATGCTGTCCGGCTCCATCATCGCCAGCTTCGCGCAGCGGCTGGTGCGGCGGATCTGTCCGAAATGCAAGGCGCCGTATCAGGCGTCGCCCGAGGAATGCCGCCTGCTCGCGGCCGATCCGGCCAGCCCGCCGACGCTTTACAAGGGCGCGGGCTGCGCGGAATGCGGCGGCAGCGGCTACAAAGGCCGTCTCGGCATTCACGAGATATTGTACGTCGACGAGCAGCTCGAAGAACTGATCGCCGCGAACCGTCCGATCACGGAGATGAAGGCCGCCGCTTACAAAAACGGCTTCAAGAACATGGCGGAGGACGGTGTGGCCAAGGTTTACGCCGGCCTGACGACGCTCGATTCACTGACCAAGTCGGTCAATTTCGCCGACAGGATGTGATTGCGGAGCGTTTGGGAAGCTTGCTCCGGCGCTTTCAGCCTTTATTCCGCTGGTCTTCGTGGCGCTGGCGCAGGTCTGAGATCAGTCCGTCGAGGCCGCCATTGTTCTGAATAACTGACATGAAGTCCGAGCGCTGGGTGAAGCTCATGCTGACGCCCGCGACGATCACGTCGACGACGCGCAATCCCGCGCCTTCCTTGCGCACGCGCCACTGCAGGCCGACGGGCGCGGCGTCCTTCTGGATGACGCTGCTGTCGACGATATAGTCCGTGCGGCCGGAGGGCTGCGCGCCGAAGACTTTCAGGGTCTGGCCGGAATAGGCTTCGAAGCGGGTCGTGTAGGTCTCGACGATCAGGTCTTCGAAGAACTTCATGTATTCCTGACGCTGGGCCTCGGTCGCCTGACGCCAGTAGGGGCCGATCGCGAACCGGCCGATGGCGGTGATGTCGAAGTTGTCTTCGAGGATCTTGCGGACGCGCGCCTCGCGCGTCTTGCGCGTGAGGTTCTTGCTGGTGAGCGACATCAGCGCCGTGTCGCCCAGATGCTGGACGAACTGCGCTGCGGGCGCCTGGTCCGCGGCGGCGGCGGGGGCGGCGAGCGAGAGGAGAACCGCGCAAAATGCGGCGGCGAGCAGGGAGCATCCGGAAAGCGTTTTCAGCACGGTCAAGTTGTCCTTAAATAGGAGATTTTTTCATCATGGGTGGTCGCTGCCGAGGCCTTGATCCGCCCCGCCTTGCGCCGCGGGAGCGGCGGAAGGATTGTTGGCGCGGATGACCGCGTCGCGGTGCTGGAGGTAGGCGCTGCGCGCGGCGGCGTAGTAATCGAGGCTGTTGCGGCGCATGTCGTCGATCGGCTTGATCAGGCGGGAGCGCTCGTCAAGTCCCTGCAGCCCTTCGCGCGCGTAATAGACCCAGTCGTTGTCCGTATTGTAGGCCCAGAGGCGCACCGGATCGGCGTAAGCGTCGGCGAAGGTGCCGGTGGCGTCGCGCAGCGTCGAGGGGCCGATGACCGGCAGGACGAGATAGAACCCGTTGCCCACGCCCCAGGCGGCCAGCGTCTGGCCGAAGTCCTCGTCCTGATATTTCATGCCCTTTGTCGAGGCGACGTCAACCAGGCCGGCGATGCCGACCGTGCTGTTGATGACGAAGCGGGCCGTCGCGACGCCGGCGTTGCTGACCTGCCCTTGCAGAAGGTCGTTGGCGACGATGATCGGGGACTTGAGGTTGCGCATGAAGTTCTGCACGGCGTCGCGCACGCATTGCGGCAGCACGGCGTTGTAGCCTTTGGCCAGCGGCTCGATCAGCGCGCGGTCGAGAATGTCGTTGAAGCCGAACACGAACCTGTTGACCGGCTCGATCGGGTCGGCGATCTGTTGAGACCGGTATGCCGTCGTGACGGGCGGTTTTTGCGCTTTGGCGCAGCCGCCGGCGGCAAGCACGAGCGTCAGCAGCAAGGCGGCGGATGCGGCTTTTGGCATTGATCTGGACATGGTTTGAGACACCTGTATCTTGAGTAGCTACCCGTTATACTTTAACTCTTTAAAATTACGCAATCGTTAATTATTAAATTCGAAAGCCTCTATATTTATCCGGTCACCCGTCTTCCAGATGGAGGAGGGCGGTCGCGCCGAGCAGCAGGCTGACGAGCGCGGGCGTCCAGGCGGCCAGGCCGGGGGGGATCTTTTGCGATACGCCAAAGGCTTGCAGCATGGATTGCACGAAGAACACGAGAAAGCCCGTGGCGACGCCGAGCAGGATCATGGTGGCGACGCCGCCCATGCGCGGCGGGCGCAGGGAAAAGGTCGCGGCGAGCAGGATCATGGCGGCCAGCAGGAAGGGCTGGGCGAGGAGCATTTGAAAGTGGATATATAGGTGTGTGGCGGGGAATCCGGCGTCTTTCATGACGCTCAGGTATTCTGGAATATTCCAGAAAGAGATGGTTTCAGGGTCGGCGAACGATTCCTCGATCTTGCGGGAGGTGAGGGTGGTGGGGATGTCCTGCGTCGCGACGCGCCTTGCGCCTTCCTTGTCGTTGATGACGGGGTTGTAGATTTCCCAGTAGCCGTGGCGCAGGTAGGCTTTGGAACTGTCCATCCGGCCGAGGAAGGCGTCGGCATTGTCGAAGAAGAGGACGAGGACGTTGTTCAGTTGCCGGTCGCTTCTGTCGAACGTGGCCGAGTGGATCAGCGCGTAGCCTTCCCCGCCGGTCTGCCCCGCCTGCAGGGCAGGCGCGGTTTGCGGCTTTATCGGCTGGCGGAGCCAGATGCCGGTCTTCGAAACGGTGACGAGGTCGCGGTTGGGCTGGAAATATGAGGTATTCAGGTCGTTCGATCTGGCAAGAAACACCGCGGAGAGCGGGTTGAGCACGGTGGTGGCGAGAATGCCGATGGCGGCCGCGCCGAGCAGCATGGGGCTGAGAAACTGCCATGCCGAAAGCCCGAAAGAACGGATGACGACGAGCTCGCTCGTCTTGTTGAGGCGCCAGCAGGTGTAGATGGACGCGAAAAGGACTCCGATGGAGAGGATGCTTTGCGCGAGATACGGCAGCTTCATCAGCGAGATCGAGAGGATCGTGGCGAGGGGGATATGCACCTCCCCGCCCGCGCGGCGCAGGGTCTCGACGACGTCGAACATGAACATGATGCCGAGCAGGACCGTCATGATGGCGGCGAAGTTGAACAGGAACTGCCGTCCGATATAGCGGAACAGGGTCGAGGTGCTGCCCATCATGCGCCCGCGCCTTCCGCGCCCGTGCCGTCGTGCCGCTTGTTGCGCCGGATGCGCCAGCCGTGCAGGGCGGCCATGAGCGCCCGTTCGCCCCTGAAATGCAGCAGGTAGAATCCCGCGGCGACGGGCAGCAGCGTCGCAAGGTAGAGCACGGGAACGGCGCCAGGATGCCGCTGGGAAACGTCAACCAGCGTCAGGCTCAGCGCCTGCAGCAGGACGATCAGTCCGGCGGCGGCGGCGATCCTGGCGTGCTGGCCGCGGCGGTTGAAGGGGCCGAGCAGCAGGGTGGCCAGCGCCGTCATGGTGAAACCGAGCGCGTTCCACGGCGTGACGAGCCGGGCGAAGGCCTCGGCGCGGAAGGCGGGGGCGTGTTCGCGGTCCCGCGCGTTACTCAGGTCGGGATTGAGCAGTTCGGGCAGGGTGCGTTCCTCCGCGTCCTTCCAGTGTTCCTGCGCCGCGCCGCCGAGCCCCTTGATCTGGATCGCGTACTGCGAGAAATAAAGCTTTGACAGCGCGCCGCTCGCCGGGTCGAGCTGCTGGCGCATGCCGTCGAACACGATGATGTCGGGGATGTTGCCGTCCATGGTGATGCGGCCTTTTTTGGCGGTGATGACGGCCGGCGGCTTGTCCTTGTTGCGCGCGTCGTAGATCATCAGCCCCGTCATGTCGCCGTTGTCCTGCCGCGCGCGCAGGTAGATCGTGAGGTCGCTGCCGAAGGTGTTGAAGACCCCTTCGCGCAGCAGGAAAGCGGAATATTGCGTCTGGATCGTCTGGCGGAGGTTGTCCACCATGGCGAAGCTGCGCGGCGAGATCCACGTCGTGATGAGGGTCAGAAAAAGGCTGGCGCCGACGGCGAGCAGGATGGCGGGGCGCGCGAGGCCGTACTGGTCGACGCCGCAGCTGCGCAGGACGACAATTTCATTGTCCATAATGAGGCGATTGTAAGTGAAGATCACGGCGATGACCAACGACAGCGGCAGGATGATTTCCAGAAATTTTGGCAGCGTCAGCGCGACGAGGCGGATGAACATGCCCGCCGGCGCGTCCGAGCTGGCGACGAGTTCGAGCAGTTTCAGGGACTGCGTCAGCCAGATGACGAGCGTCAGCACGACGGCGACGAAGACCGTCGCGGTGAAAAGGTTTTTGAATAGATAGCGCGTGACCAACATGGTATCAATTTTATAGAACCATTTTTAAAAGGAAACAACCGCTATGAAAATTTCGTTCGAAAAAAAATCCGCCGGCAAGGCCGATGCCGTCGTTGTTTTTGCGGCCGAGGGCGGCAAGCTGGCGGGCGCGGCGCTGAAGCTGGATGAAAAGTCCAGAGGCGCGCTCAAACGGGCGATCAAGGCGGAAGGCTTTACCGGCGGCAAGGGAAAATTCCTGACAGTTGCGGGGCCGGAAGGCGTGGCGGCGGCGCATATCGTCGTCGCGGGGCTGGGCAAGCCGGCGGAACTGAAGGCGCGCGATTTCGAGGCGATCGGCAGCGGCCTGACCGCGGCGCTCAACGCCCGCAAGGCGGCTTCCGCGCAAGTGCTGTTCGACGATGAAAACTGCGATGCGCCGAAAGACATCGCCGCCGCGCATCTCGCCGAGGGCATGCTGCTCAACAGCTACCGCTTCGACAAATACCTGACGCGCGAGCCGAAGGAGAAGAAGCCGACGCTGAAATCCGTAGAAGTTGTCCTCTCCGAAGCCGCCGCAGCGCGGAAGGATTTCGAACGCAAGCGCAAGGTGGCGGAAGCGGTCTTCTGGGCGCGCGATCTCGTCTCTGAAGTCGCGAACGTCCTTTATCCCGAAAGCTACGCCGACATCATCAAACGCGAACTCGCGCCTCTCGGCGTCGAAGTGAAAATCCTCGGCCGCAGGGAGATGCAGAAGCTCGGCATGAACGCGCTGGTCTCGGTCGGCCTCGGCAGCGTGAAGGAGGAAAAGCTCGTCACCATGCAGTGGCGCGGCGGGCCGAAGAACCAAAAGAACGTCGCCTTCGTCGGCAAGGGCGTGACGTTCGACAGCGGCGGCATTTCGCTC
>JAGXAX010000016.1 GCA_018971405.1 Alphaproteobacteria bacterium
ACCGACCCGACGACCGGCGGCGTTTCCGCCTCTTTCGCTATGCTCGGCGACATCCACATCGCCGAGCCGGGCGCGCAGATCGGCTTCGCCGGTTCCCGCGTCATCAAGGAAACCATCCGCGAAAACCTGCCCGAAGGCTTCCAGACCGCAGAATACCTGCGCAACCACGGCATGGTCGATCTCGTCGTACCGCGCAAGGAGCTGCGCGCGCAAATCGTGACGCTGATCAATATCCTCATGCAAAAGAAGCTCGGCAAGACCGCGACGGAGGACGCCGACCTCCCCGCCACAAAGCAGTCGGGGCGCGGCAAAAAAGACAAGAAAGACAAATCAAAAAATTAACGGCGCATGCGATGACAGGACCTCACTCCGCCGGAACCGCGGGATTGCCTGACTGGACCTTCTCGCCGCATCCCGCGCTCGAGCAGGCAATCCGCGACGTTTTCGCGCGGCATCCGCCGCTTTATCCCGTCGGGCTTGCGCGTTTGCGCGGTTTCTTCAAAAAACTCGGCAATCCGCACCTGAGGCTGCCCTTCACCTTCCATGTCGCCGGCACGAACGGCAAAGGCTCGACTCTCGCCTTCCTGCAGGCCGTGCTCGAAACAGCGGGCCTGCGTGTGCATAAATACACCTCGCCGCACCTCGTGAGCTTCGACGAACGCATTGTCGTCGGCGGGCAGAACATCGCGCCGGAATCCCTGCTGGAACTGATCGTCGAAGGCGAGCGGGCGGCGACTGGCGAGGAGATATCCTTCTTCGAATTTTTTACCGCGCTGGCGTTTCTCGCCTTTTCGCGCAATCCCGCCGACGCCGTGCTGCTGGAAACCGGCCTCGGCGGGCTTTACGACGCGACGAACGTCGTGGAGAGCAATCTGGTCGCGCTGCTCACCGGCATCTCCTACGACCATATGCAGATCCTCGGCGACACGCTGCCGGAGATCGCGGCGCAAAAGGCCGGCATCATCAAGCCGCGCATGCCCTGCGTCATCGCCCCGCAGGAAGAAAATGTCATCGGCGTTTTCATCAGACAGGCCGCCGCGCTGAAATCGCCGACATTCGTTTATGGCAAGGACTGGACGGTCACGCCCCGCCCCGACGGATTCACATACGAAAGCGCGCGGCACACGTTCCGCCTGCCGCCGCCGCGCCTGCAGGGACGGCACCAGCTTTTCAACGCGGGGCTTGCGCTCGCCGCTCTTGAAAACAGCCCGCATGCCGCGCTGCTGGAACAAAACATCCTCGAAGAGGCCATGAACCGCGTGACATGGCCGGGGCGGCTGCAGAAAATCACGACGGGAAAACTGGCGGCGCTGCTGCCCGCGGAATGGGAACTCTGGCTTGACGGCGCGCATAACGACGCTGGCGCCGCCGTCCTCGCGGAACAGGCGGAACGCTGGGGTCACGAAAAACCGCTGCATCTGATCACCGCCATGAAGCGCACCAAGGACGTCTCCGGTTTTTACGGCCATCTCCTGCCCCATGCCGCAAACATTCAGGCCGTGGACAGCGGCTGGATCGACGCCCCGATGCTGGCGGCGGAGGACTTATGCGGCCAGATCCGCGCCATGGGCTGCGAAAACGTCAAGACCGCCGCCACTCTGGAAAGCGCGATCCGGGCGATCGCCTTCCAATTTACCGCCCCGCAACGTATACTTGTGACAGGATCCTTGTATCTGGTGGGCCATGCCCTGAGGCAGCAACTCTAACGGCGGTACGCGATGAAACAGCGGATTGCGCTTGTCGACGACGACAAGAACATCCTCACTTCCGTGACCATGGCGCTGGAAGCGGCGGGCTTCGCCGTTTCCGCCTACAGCGACGGCGCGACGGCCCTGCGGGGGCTGATGGAAACGCCCGCCGATCTCGCCGTGCTCGACATCAAGATGCCGCGCATGGACGGCATAGAGTTGCTCAAAAGAATCCGCGAGCGCTCGTCCATGCCGGTGATGTTCCTGACCTCGAAGGACGACGAGGCAGACCAACTCGCCGGTCTGCGCCACGGCGCGGATGACTACGTGACCAAGCCTTTCTCGCAGAAGCTGCTGCTGGAACGCATCCGTACCATCCTGCGGCGACAGGAGCTGTTGCAGCAGCCGTCCGAAAACCAGCCCCCGCAAGTCTGCATGCTGGGAAACCTGACACTCGACGAAGGACGCCATCTCTGCCTGTGGAAGAAACGTCCGGTGGACATGACCGTCACCGAATTCCTGCTTGTCAGGGCGCTGACGGAACATCCGGGCCATGTGAAATCCCGCGAGCAGCTGATGAGCGCGGCCTACGGCGAGACGCTGGACGCGGACGACCGCACGATCGACAGCCACATCAAGCGCATCCGCGCGAAGTTCAGGGCTGCCGACCCTTCCTTCAACGCCATCGAGACGGTCTACGGCGCGGGGTACCGCTACAACCATGATTAACAGGACCAAAAGATACGTTTCGCCCATCACGCTGCGCATTCTCGCCGTGAACCTTGCCGCGCTGCTGATCCTCGCCTTCGGGCTGCTCTATACCGGCGAATACGAACGCGGGCTGATAGAGCAGGCGCAAGTCTCCCTGCTCGCGGAAGGCCGGCTTCTCTCCGCTGCGCTGGCGGGCGGCGGCACGCGGGCGAACGTCAATGGCCAGCCCATCCTCGTCAAGGACCTCTCCCTTTTCATGCTGCGCAAGCTCTCGGACCGCAATCCGCTGCGCACCATCGTCTTCGGCAAGGACGGCAAGATGCTGCTGGACAGCAACCAGCTCGTCGGTCCCGGCGGCGCCATCGAAATGGTGCCGCTCGACGCGCCTTACGATTCATGGCCGCTCGACAAAAAAATATCCTATGCCTTGCAAAAACTGCTGCGCTTCATCCCCACGCGGGTCAGGCTGCCGAAATACCCCCAAAAACTCTCCAATATTTCAAACTACCCCGGCATGTACGACGCACTGCGCGGCAATTCGTCCACCGGCGCATGGTACGGCGACGACGGGCATATTCTGCTGACCGCCTCCCTGCCCGTGCAGGACCTCAAAAACGTGCTGGGCGCGGTGATGGTGCAGCGTTCCGGCAAGCAGATCGAAGAAGCGGTGCACGACGTTCAGGAACGGGTGATCGACCTGTTCCTGTGGGCGCTCCTGACGACGCTGCTGCTCTCCATTTACCTCACGGAGACGATCGGCATCCCGATCCTGCGCCTCGCCGCCGCCGCCGAGAAGGTCGAGCAAAGCCTGCTGCTGAAAGATTCCATCCCCGACTTTTCCTACCGGCTGGACGAGATCGGCGTCCTCTCGACGCAATTGCGGCGGATGACCGTGGCGCTTTACGAACGCATCAATGCCATCGGCAGTTTCGCCGCCGACGTTGCGCACGAGATCAAGAACCCCCTCGCCTCGCTGCAAAGCGCCGTGGAGACATTCTCTCTGGTCAAAGACCCCGCGCAGCAGCAGAAGCTTCTCTCCATCATCGCCGACGATGTGGAGCGCCTCGAACGGCTGATCACCGACATCTCCGCTGCCTCGCGGCTTGATTCGGAGATCAACCACGCCCCCAAAACCGTTTTCAACCTCGCGAAGTTCCTGCAGGAGGTCGTGAAGGGAGAAACGGAAAATCTCGGCCTGAAAGGCAAGCTTTTCCTCGACATCGAGAAAAACCGCAGGTTCATCCTGTCGGGGAACGAAATCCAGATCGGGCAGGTCGTCACCAACATCATCCAGAACGCCGCCTCCTTCATCCCGTCCGATGGCGGAAGGATCACCGTGTCCTGCCGCATGCAGCAGGACAAGATTGTCGTTCACATCGACAACAACGGCCCTCCCGTCACGGAAGGGAAGCTGGAGACCATCTTCGAACGGTTCTATTCCGAGCGCCCGCCGACGGAAAGGTTCGGCATGCACTCGGGCCTCGGCCTCAGCATCTCGCGGCAGATCATCCGCGCGCACAAGGGCGCCATTTTCGCGCGCAACATCACGTCCGACAAGGGCCGCACCGAAGGGGTGCGCTTCACCATCATCCTGCCCGCGGAGGGAAAGAAATGACGGCGCACGCGAAAACAGTCCTGCCCGGGACGGCAGTGGCCGTCGGCGGCGCGGACTTCCCCGCCTCGGCCGTCCTGCTGCGCGGATTTTCTGGCCGCGGCAAGTCTGACCTTGCCTTCCGGCTCATCGGGGCGGGCGCAACGCTGATCTGCGACGATCAGGTGGCGCTGGAGCGCCGTCAGGACGATAAAATCATCGCGGAACCGGTCGAAAGCATCCGCGGCCTGCTCGAAGTGCGCGGCCTCGGGCTGTTGAAATATCCAGTCGCGCCGCCTACCCAGTTGCGGCTGGCGGTCGATCTCGTTTCGCGCGAGGACGTGCCGCGCCTGCCCGACCCGGAAACGGTGGATATCCTCGGGGTTCCCGTCGCCGTTCTGAAGCTCCACGCCTTCGACGCCTCCGCGCCCGCAAAAATCATCCGGGCAATAGAACTGGTGCATCGGCCCGATCTTTTGGTATAATCCGGAGCGCCATCGTCGCGCTTGCATATTCGGGGAGGAAAACATGATCGGTCTTGTCTTGGTGACACACGGACGTCTGGCGGAAGAATTCATCGCCGTCATGGAGCATGTCGTCGGCCCGCAGGAACAAGTCGCCGCCGTCTGCATGGCGCCGGACGACGACCTCGATGACAAACGCAAGGAGATCCTCCAGAAGATCAAGGACGTCGACAAGGGCGGCGGCGTCCTGCTGCTCACCGACATGTTCGGCGGCACGCCCTCCAACCTCGCCATCTCGGTCACGCAGGACAAGAAGATAGAGGCACTGGCGGGCATCAACCTGCCGATGCTCATCAAGCTCGCCTCGGCCCGACAGACGGAAACGCTGCACCAGCTTGCCGCGAGCGGACAGGAAGCGGGACGGAAATACATCCACGCCGCCTCCGCCCTGCTGAACGCCCCGTGACGCGCCTCCATGACGTCCGCGCTTGAAAAGACGGTACAAATCCGCAACCTGCGCGGCTTGCACGCGCGGGCAGCTGCCAAGTTCGTCAAGATCGTGGAGTGCCGCAAGGCCGACGTCACCGTGGCCAAGGACGACATGTCCGTCCGCGGAGCGTCCATCATGGGGCTTTTGATGCTCTCCGCCAGCAAGGGCACGCACATCCGCATTGCCGTCTCCGGCGACGATGCCGCATCCGTCCTTGATGAACTCGTCAGCCTCGTCGAGCGGAGGTTCGATGAAGAATGACGGGGAAGAAATCGTCCTGACCGGACTCGGCGTCTCGCACGGCATCGCTGCCGGGCCCGCTTATCTGGTACAGATCGAGCATCCACAGCCGCCGGACGCTGCGCTGGAGCCAGAGCAGACGGAGACGGAAATCGCGCGGTTCGACGACGCCGTAAGACAGGCTCAGCGCGAGCTTGCCGCGCTGAAGCGCAAGTCCACGGGGCTTCCGGACGACGCGGCGGAGGAGATCGGCCTGCTGCTCGACGCCCACATGGCGATGCTCTCCGGCTCAAGGCTGATCCGCGGCGTGCGGGCGCGCATCCTCAGGGATCAGGTCAACGCCGAAAGCGCCATCCGGCGCGAGATCGATTCGATCGCCGGCCAGTTCAACCGCATCAAGGACGCCTATATCGCCGCGCGCGGCGAGGACGTGCGCAACGTCGGCTACAGGATCATCCGCATCCTGATGAACGTGCCCTATCTTTCGCTCGACGACGTGCCGCCGGGCGGCATCGTCCTCGCGCTCGAAATCTCGCCCGCCGAAACCGCCCTGCTCGACCCGCGGCGCTTCGCGGGCATCGCCACCGTCTACGGCGGCCCCGCCGGACACACCGCCGTGATGGCGCGGAGCCTCGGCCTGCCCGCCGTTCTCGGGCTCGACCGCGCGGCGCTGGAAAGCCTGCATCACGGCACGCCCTCCATCGTGGACGGCATCGGCGGCAAGCTCGTCCTCAACCCCTCGCAGGCGACGCAGCGGCATTACGAACGGCGCATGCAGGACCTCAAGGCCGACAAGGCCGCCCTCGACAAGCTGACGCGCCTGCCCGCCGTCACAACGGACGGCGCCGAGATTGTTTTGCGCGCCAACCTCGAAATCCCGCGCGAGATCGACAATCTCCCCGCCTGCGGCGCGGACGGCATCGGGCTTTTCCGCACGGAATTCATGTTCATGAACCGCGACACCATTCCGGCGGAAGACGAGCAGTTCGAGATTCTCGTCGAGATCGTCCGCGCCATGAAGGGCGCGCCGGTGACTTTCCGCACGCTCGACATCGGCGGCGACAAGCTCGCGCGCGCGCTGGGCGCGCATCTCGATGCGTCGGACAATCCGGCGCTGGGGTTACGCGCGATCCGCCTTTCTTTGAAAGAGCCGCATCTTCTGGAAGCGCAGTTCCGCGCCATTATGCGCGCAGGATACTTCGGACCCGTGCGCATCCTGCTGCCGATGGTCACCACGGCGGCGGAGATCGAGGACGCGCGCCTTATTCTCCAAAAATGCCATGCCGCACTGGAAAAGGAGAAAGTCCCCATGGCGGCGCAGATGCCGCCGCTCGGGGCGATGATCGAAATTCCCGCCGCCGCCCTCTCGGCGGATAGCCTCGCCGCCGTGTCGGATTTCTTCGCCCTTGGCACCAACGACCTGATCCAGTACACCGTCGCCATCGACCGCGGCAACGACCAGGTGGCGGCGCTCTACAACCCGCTCAACCCCGCCGTGCTGCGACTCATGGAATTTTCCATCCAGGCGGGATTGCGCGCCGGCATCCCCGTCAGCATCTGCGGGGAGATGGCGGCCGATCCGAAACTGACCGCCCTGCTCCTCGGCCTCGGTATCCGCGAGATGTCGCTGGGGGCGGCGAGCCTGCCGCGCATCAAGCAGCGAATCCGCAGCCTGGCCCTCGCCCATGCCGAAAGCCACGCAAAATACGTTATGGATCAATATGATCCCGACCGCATCGCCCAGATCGTCAATTCTTTCAAAACTCAATAACTTGCTGGACAAACAGCGATTTTCCATTATTTTAAACGGCGTTAAAAAATAATGCAGGGAGACAGCGATGACGGCAAAACTCAAAACCCACGGCGCAGGTGATTTTAAGGTAAAAGATCTTCATTTATCCAACTGGGGTGAAAAGGAAATTTCCATCGCTGAGACGGAAATGCCCGGCCTCATGGCCATCAAGAAGGAGCTGCACGACAAACGGCCGCTCAAGGGCGCACGCATCGCCGGTTGCCTGCACATGACGATCCAGACCGCCGTCCTTATTGAGACATTGGTTGATCTTGGCGCAGAAGTGCGTTGGTCTTCCTGTAATATTTTTTCGACGCAAGACCACGCCGCCGCGGCAATCGCCGTGCAGGGCATCCCCGTCTTCGCCTGGAAGAACATGACCGAGGAGGAGTTCTGGTGGTGCATCGAGCAGACCATCAACGGCCCGAACGGCTGGACGCCCAACATGATTCTCGACGATGGCGGGGACCTCACCAAGCTCATGCACGAGAAATATCCGGAACTTCTCAAAGACGTGAAAGGCATCTCCGAGGAAACGACCACGGGCGTCCACCGGCTTTATGAAATGGCGAAGAAGGGCACGCTGAAAGTTCCCGCCATCAACGTGAACGATTCCGTGACCAAATCCAAGTTCGACAACCTCTACGGCTGCCGCGAGAGCCTCGTAGACGGCATCAAGCGCGCGACCGACGTGATGGTCGCCGGGAAAATCGCCGTCGTCTGCGGCTACGGCGACGTCGGCAAGGGCTGCGCCGTCTCGATGCGCGGGCAGGGCGCCCGCGTCGTCGTCACCGAGATCGACCCGATCTGCGCGCTGCAGGCGGCGATGGAGGGTTATCAGGTCATGACGATGGATGAAGCCGCAGCGCTGGGCGACATCTTCGTCACCGCGACGGGCAACGTCGACGTCATCACCATCGACCACATGCGCGCGATGAAAGACCGCGCCATCGTCTGCAACATCGGCCACTTCGACAGCGAAATCCAGATCGAGGCCCTGCGCAACCTCCCGTGGGAGGAAGTCAAGCCGCAGGTGGACGAAGTGATCTTCCCCGACGGCAAGCACCTGATCGTCCTCGCCAAGGGTCGCCTCGTCAACCTCGGCTGCGCCACCGGCCACCCGAGCTTCGTCATGAGCGCATCGTTCACCAATCAGGTGCTGGCGCAGATCGAGCTGTGGAACAACGCCAAAGCTTACGAAAATAAGGTCTACGTGTTGCCCAAGCATCTCGATGAAAAAGTGGCGCGCCTGCACCTCGACAAGCTCGGCGTCCGCTTGACGAAGCTTACGGAAAAACAGGCGGCATACCTTGGCATCGATGCCGCAGGCCCCTTCAAGCCCGACCACTACAGGTATTGAATTAGCCGGATCTTTCCGCACCACCCCCGCGCGGGGCTTGTTCCCTTGCGCGAAGCCCTTTAACATGCACTTATGACAGGTTCAGAGACAGAGATACCGCCCGAGCAGCACCGCCCGTCGGCCTTGAGCCGTCTGCTGGACGCTCTCGTTCCGCTGCGCCGCAGCTACCGCAAACAAGTGCGGGAAAACCAGCGGCTGGAATCCTTCCTGCGCGCCGTGCCGGTCGAATATTGCGGCTGGGATCAGGCGGGGGTGCAGGCTATCTCGCCCGGGTTTTGCAATCTGCTCGGCATCGCGAACGTCAACGGCCTCGCCGACATCCAGTCCGTTCTTGGCCCGGGCGACGCCGCGGCGCTCGAAAGCCTGTTCGACCAGCTCGAACAGCACGGCGAAACGTTCGAACTGAACGTGCAGACAACCGCCGGCGGAAAAATGCTGAAGATCTCCGGCAAGCAGGGCGCGGCGGACGCGCAGGCGCCGATCTTCTCCGTCATCTGGATCGCCGACATCACGCCTTTCGCGCAAAAATCCCTGCATGACATGGAGTCCGTCGCCGCCGCCGAAAAGCGCGAGAACGACCTGCGCGCCGCCATCAACGGGCTGCCCTTCCCCGTCTGGCTGCGCAATCAGGCGCTCGACCTCGTCTGGTGCAACAAATCCTACTCCCGCCTGGTGGATGACACGGCCGCCGCCGTCATCGCCGACCAGAAAGAGCTGCCCCTCACCGGCGGCGGAAAAGCCGACATGGGCCAGCGCGTTCTGGCGCAGCGCGCGCTCGCCAAGCTGGCGCCGCAGACCTTGCGCGGGCACGTCATCATCGACAAGCAGCGCCGCCTCGTCGAAATGACGGAAGCGCCGGTCGACGCCGGAAAGCAGGTCATCGGCGTCGCACTCGACGTGACGCGCGAGGAAGAATGGGAATCCTCCTGCAAGCGGCTGGCGGGCTCGCACCATGCGGCCATGGAGCAATTGCGCACCGCCATCGCCATGTTCGACACCGAGACGCGGCTGGAATTCTACAACTCCGCCTACGAGCAGCTCACCGGCATGTCGGGCGCGTGGCTCGACACCAAACCGCGGCTGGTCGACATCATCGACAAGATGCGCGAACTGCGCAAATTGCCGGAACAGGCGGACTACAAGCTCTTCAAGCAGAACTGGGTGAAAAAATTCACGACGCTGCTCGACCCTTCGGAGGAAATGCTTTACCTGCCGGACGGTTCCGTCATCCGCATGATCGTCGTGCCGCGCGCGGCCGGCGGCGCCATGCTGACGCTCGAGGACGTGACCAGCCATCTCAAGCTCGAAACCTCCTACAACACGCTCATGGCCGTGCAGCAGGAAACCATGGACAATCTCGCCGAGGGCGTCGTGGTGTTCGGCGAGGACGGGCGCGTGCGGCTTTCCAACAATTCCTTCGCAAAAATGTGGGGCATCCCGCCGGAAGACCTCACGGGGGCGCTGCATATCTCCAAGCTGGTGGAACGGACGAAGTCGTTCTTCGACGCGCACGGCTGGCCCGCCATGCGCCAGACCCTGCTCGGCAACGGCCTGGAGCGCGAGCCGCGCCGCGGGCGCATCGAGCGCAACAACGGATCGGTGCTGGAATATTCCGTCATGCCCCTGCCCGACGGCAACATTCTCAACGCCTATTTCGACATCACCGACACTGTCAAGGTCGAACAGGCTCTGCTGGAGAAAAACGCCGCGCTGCAAGCGGCAGAACGGCTGAAGACGGACTTCCTCGCCAACATGTCGTACCAGCTGCGCACGCCGCTCAACGCCATCATGGGCTTTGCGGAAATGCTACAGCAGCAGTATTTCGGCCACCTCAACGAACGGCAGATGGAATATACCGGTAGCATGATCGAGGCCGGACAGCGGCTCATTTCTCTCGTCAACGACATCCTTGACCTCTCGACGATCGAGGCGGGATACTTCAGCCTCTATCCGGTCGAGATCAACGTCCACGACCTGCTGGAGCGCGTCGTCCACCTGACGCGGGAATGGGCACACAAGCAAAACCTCGAAATGGTCATCCATTGCCCCGATGCGCGCCTGACCGTGATGGCCGACGAGCGCCGCCTCAAGCAGGTCCTGCTCAACCTCATCAGCAACGCCATCAATTACAGCCCCAACGGCGGGAAGATAACGCTGATCGCTGAAAAATCCGGCGACACCGTTTCCATCGGCGTGAAGGACACGGGCATGGGTATCCCCGAAGAGGATATGGCCAGCGTCTTCACCCCCTTCGAGCGGATCAACAGCAAAAAAGCCCACCGTCGCAGCGGCGCCGGACTTGGCCTCACGCTGGTCAAGAACATCGTCGAACTGCACGGCGGCACGGCGGTTCTTGAAAGCAAGGAAGGCATTGGTACGCTCGTTACCTGCCGCCTGCCTGCTGGCGGGCCGAATGCGGCCCTTAAAGGCAGCGCCATCTCGGAAAAGAAAAACGCCATATAAATTAATAACTTAAATATAATGCGCCCGCTTTCGAACGGCCAGTTGACAGCGGCTTCTTGAACTTTTATTATTTATGGCATATAATTATTGAAATATAATCGCATCATCAGGAGCTTACATGAAGAAATATGCCGCAGAGAGACGGCGCGTAGCGATCTCATTCCATGAGCAAGCTTCCCGCAAAAATACCGATGTCCCGATAGACGACAAGGGCATCGTTTCATTCAAGCATGCGCTGGAAATATTCGACCAGCTTGCCGACCGGCCGGATATCGCGTTCGCTTATACGCAGGATGGCTGCTACGCGCGCGCGCACCTGATGTGCCGGGCCATGGCCATGCTGGGCCTTGCCCCGCAAAAGGCCTGGGCTTTTGAAAGCGACGGGATATACAGCCCTTGCCTCTACGTCACGATGCCGAATGGGAAAAAGGAGGAATGGGGATGGCACGTCGCGCCCGCCCTGCTCGTGCGGATGCCGGATTGCAGCGTGCAAAACCTTGTTTTCGATCCCGGTCTGTTCGACGGGCCGGTCACGGCGCATGACTGGGCGGATCTCATACACGCGCATCAGGAGAACCTGCAAATCGTCCCGTTCGGCACCGCCCCCAACGGCTACACGGGGCATTATTTGCCTCATGACCCATACGCGAACCCGGACACGCATGCCAAAGAAACGATGCTCAAATACCTGAAGTGGCAGGATCGCGCGCCACGCATCGTTTTTCAGACAGACGCACGCAGGATATTCTGCAGAAAGAAGCGCATTCGCCTCCTGAAAGCGGGAAAGACCTGGGTCTCCGTCCGGCAACAACCCCATGCGGTCAAAGAGAAAACACGCGCTCTGAAACAATAGGCATCCTCATGGAAACCGTGCAATCCAGCAGCAAAGTGCAAAAAATCCGCGATGACGCCGAAGGATTTCGCGTGTCTTTCTCCGGCCATTCCGGATATTTCCGCGTCGCAAAAACGCCGGAAACACGCGGTATCAGAGAAAAAATCATCAAGGCGCACACGGACGGCGCGGAAATAACTTTCGACTACGACAGAAACCTGACAATCATAAACGTTCTCTAAGAAAAGCCGCGCCGATTGCCGTTTGCCCCATACACATGTATCATGGGCCGCGATGGACAAGGTTTCCTCGAAAACACGTCTTGAGAATATTTGCGCGGGGCGCGCCGCATACGCGCTGCTCTGCCTTAGCGTCATCATTGCCTATTCAAGCGTCTGGCCCAATAGTTTCGTGTTCGACGACCGCGCGCTGATCGTCGGCAATCAATTCCTGCGCCGCTGGGGAGACCTGCCGAAATTGCTGACAAGCCTCAACTTCTCGGGATTCGGCACCGACAGGCAGGGTTTTTACCGCCCGATCCCAATGCTGCTGCACTTTTTCGTCTATCAGGCCTTTGGCCTCTCGACACAGGCCTTTCACGCCGTCAACATAGCCCTGCAGGCGCTGAACGCCTGCCTTCTCTGCCGTTTCGGCCAACGCTCGGGATTTAAAAAGGGTGTCGCGTTTTCCGCCGCGCTGCTCTGGGCCGTGCATCCGCTCTTCACTGAAGCCGTCGCCTACATGTCCTCGACACCGGAGTTGCTCGGCGGCACGTTCTGCCTGCTGGGGCTGACGGCACTGCTGCCGGATTTCACGCCGCGCAGGATATGGCGCGCTGCCGCTTTTTACCTGCTGGCGCTGGGAACGATCGAGACGTCGGTGGTTTTTCCGGCGCTGGCGGCGGCAACGTTCTTCTTCATGAACGAAACGCGCATCGATATCCGCGCCTACCGCAAAATGTGGCCGCTGTGGCTGATGGCCGCGCTTTACATCGCCGCATGGCTGGTTTACATGCATGTTTCAGGCTACAACATGAACGGCGCGATGCAGGGCGTGACCGACCCGCGCTTTCCGGCCTACGCGACAAGCATTCTCCATCGCACGCTGACGGCGCTTGCCACGCTGCCTGTCTATCTCGGCCTGATCCTCTGGCCGCATGGACTGCATATGGAGCGCCTGTTTCCGGTTTTCACGTCGCTCCTGCATCCGCTGCCCGCCGCAGGAGCGCTGATGGTTGCGCTCGCGTTCCTGCAAATATATACGGGCCGCGCGAAGCGCGGACTGGCCTTAAGCTTCGGCCTTATCTGGTTCGGCATCGCCTTTTCGCCGATGACCGGCATCCTTTTTCCCGTCAACGCGCTGGTGTCGGAACACTGGATGTATCTGCCGCTTATGGGCCTTGCGCTCGGCGTGCTGGAAACGGTTGCGGAATTTCTTGAAGGCAAACGCGCCATCGCGCTTGTCACGCTCGCGGCGCTGGCGTTCGGCGCCGTCACGTTCCAGCAGTGCAAAGTCTGGCGCGATCCTGAAACGCTCTACCGCAACATCGTCGAAAACGGCGGCAACCGCTATCGCATCAGCGAAGACGTCGCTTACTATTACATGGAGCATCACGATTTCAACAAGGCGATCCCGCAGTTCGCATGGCTGACCGCCCACACCTTC
>JAGXAX010000283.1 GCA_018971405.1 Alphaproteobacteria bacterium
TCGAAAAATACGTCGAGTATGAGAAATTATACCCGGCTGAAAGCCTTTACGAGGTCGTGCTCGTGGGATCTTCCGAAGTGTCGATGCTCAGAAAGACGCACAGCCACTACTTCGGAATAGAAACGTATGACAGCATCCTCCAGAGTCTGGAGAGCTCCATTGCGGGCTTCACCAGAAGGATCGACCTCGATGTCGGCGCGCGGCAGATCCTTGCCAAAATGGCCAGAAGGCGTGCCTGGGGAACGCGCCCGATTAAAAGGGATACGCTCAAAAACCATTTCTGCCGGGATATCCTCACCTTCGATTCTTCTTTCGAGGCCATCCTCGCGAAAGGGCTGTTGGTGCAATCCGGACAGGCCTTCTCGCTAAATCTCCAGAAAAAGCCTGAAATAGAACAATACATCGGCTGAAATCGTCCGCGGGATATTCGGGCAGGCCCCCCGTGCAGAGGCATCGCCAAGGGCTTCGGGAAATGGCGGAGCGACAATTTTTTTAAAGGCCGCCTCGCGGGAACTGTCCCGGCAGGGCGTTGCCGAGCCGCTGCGCCGCTGCTTTGTCGTACCACGCCGCCGCGCTTTCCGCGTTTTTCTGCAGGCAGACGCCCCCGTATTGCGTGCCGATGTCCCTGTCGCATTCCTTTTCGCCCTGCCGCAGCATCGTCGCGTAGGCGGAAATCAGGTCGGCCACGAGCGGCATGCGCTTTTCCTCCCGCGCGAAGGCGCAATCCTTGATGTGCGCGACGGCGGCTGGCGAAAGCGCGTAGGCGTCCGCAGGCGCGGCGGGCGGCGCGAGGCCGGACTGCCGCTCGCAAGTCCGCATGTCGTCTTTCGTCAGCAGGCTGTCCGACGGGCGGGGCTGCGCCTTTTGCGCGGGCGCGCTTGCGGCGCCGCGGCCGTTTTCCGGCGCCTGCATCCCGCAGCCGCAGAGCGCGAGCAGGGCTAGCGGCAAAAGGAATTTTTTCATGCGGACGCCTTCTTCCGCCGCCGCAGGTAAAAGAACATGATGCCGCCGAGGACGGCGAGCCCCGCGGCGCCGCTGATCACGGCGGCCTCCATGTTGAGCGCTTTTTGCGCGGGCGCGGCGGGCAGCTTGCCGCTTTCCTTCAGGCCGCGGATCAGCCAAAGCTCCGACAGGCGGGCGTTTTGCGGCACGCCGTCGCCCCGCTTGTAAAGGCCGGAGAGCACGAAAGCGGCGCGCGCGTTGCCCGCCTCTGCCGCGCGTGCGCACCACTCCGCCGCCTGCTTCGCGTCTTTTTCCACGCCGAGGCCGCCCGCATAAACCGCATAGAGGTTGAGCGGCGCGTCGCGGTCGCCGTCCGCCGCTGCCTTCTTCAGCCAGTAGAGGGATTTCTGGTAGTCCTGTTTCACGCCCGCGCCGTTGTGGTAAAGCACGGCGAGGTTGAACTCCGCCGCCGGATCGCCACCTTGCGCCTTCTTTTGCAGAGCCGCGGCGGCGGCGGGCGTGACAGTGGCCGAAGCGTTCGCGACGGGTGCGGTTGCGGCACGCGCGCCGCCGCAAGGCATGAGCAGGAGACAAAGGACCAGAAATGTTTTCTTGAGCGTCATCTTTGCGATTATACAGGTTTATCCGGCGATGTGAACCACGGTGAAGATGAAGGCCGCGCCGAGGCACGTCAGCCCCACCAGCCGGAGCACGATCGCCGGCGGCGCCTTGGAATGGGCCTCGGGCAGGATGTCCGCCGCGCCGATGTAGAGCAGGAAGCCTGAAAAAAAGCCCAGAAACAACATCAGCCCCTGCGGCGGGAGGCGGAAGAGCAGTGTCGATGCCGCGCCGAAGACGGGCGCGATCGCGTCGAGCGCGAGCATTTTGAGCGCCCGCCGCCGGTCGTTCTTATGGACGAGCATCAGGACGACGGTGTTGAGCCCGTCACAGAAATCATGCGCGATGACGGCGATGGCGACGATCACCCCGACCTGCGCCGACACCTGAAAGGCGATCCCGATGCCCACCCCGTCCATGAAGCTGTGGCCGGAGAGCGCCAGCGCCGACAGGAAGCCGACCTGCGGATGGTGGTGCGGCGTGTAGCCGTCCTCGTGGGCGTGGTGGATCAGCACCAGTTTCTCGGCGCTGTGGAACAGCAGGAAGCCGAAGACGAGCGCGATCATGGCGCGGGCGGGGTCGTAGCCGTGCGTTTGCGCCAGCCGGAAGATTTCCGGCAGGATGTCGAAACTCACCACGCCGAGCAGCACCCCCGCCGTGAAACTGAGGATATAGTGCAGCCGGTCGTTGTGCCTCAGCGCGAAGAGCCCGCCGAAAAAGGTCGAAAAGAAGGTGGCGACGGAGAAGAGGACGGCGGTCATGGCGTTTTTGCGGCTTTCAATGCGGGTTTGCAGGCGGGCAATCCCGACAGTAAACGCCGATCGGGGGAAATCGTCCAGCGTCTCGATTCTTTTTTTGCGGTGTTTCGAACGGAAGAGACCATGCCGTGGCGGGGAAGAACGGCTTTGAAAGGAGATGCGGGGTATAATTTTTTATGTAAAAAGTCTTTTATTATTATCAATTTACAATCAATATTATAATTTTATTACAAATTATTAACAATATATTTACGAAATAACTTGATTTTATTTCC
>JAGXAX010000284.1 GCA_018971405.1 Alphaproteobacteria bacterium
AATGAACCAAGCCGATTTTTCCGCCGCGGTCGAAATTGCCGCGCCTGAAATTTCCACCGACACGCGCGAGTTGGCCGTCGAACTGGCCGAGCCGAAGATAGACTCTTTCCGCGTCCGCTGGCTGATCGAGGACTGCGGCGCGGACGTGATGCGGGCGATGACGCTCGCGCGGCTCGACGAGCGCGACCTGGCGCGCAATCCCTCCCTGCGCCCGCTGGGGCTGCACAGATACCTGCATACGAGACACTAAATCAGATATTCCAGTGGCGGCCGGGTTTTTTCTTTTCCGCCGGCACGGGCCGGGGATTTTTCTGCGGCGGCGCTGGCGGGGGCGTTTGCGGCTGCTTTTTCGGCGGCGGCTTCGGCAGGCCGGCGGCCGGCGCGGCGGCCTCGTCCTCGATCATCAGGATGTCCCTTGAGAGTTCCATGAGGATTCTTTGCGCCGACGGGTCTGTTTTCGCGTAATCGCGCACGTCGTCCATCGCTGCGTTGAATTCCGCCTTTGCGCCCTCGAACGCGTCGAACGCGGCTGTGTTCGCCAGATTTTGCAGGGCGTTGAAGGCTTCGCTCAGCCTTATGAACTTCCGCCTGGCGGGGCCGGTGCTTTTCTCGGCGGCGGCGCGGAAGACGGCGGCCATTCTTTCCAGCTTGTCATCGGGATCGGGAGAGGGGCTCATGGGCGATACTCCTTTCAACCCAAAGCGTAGAAGGAGATCCGCCGCAGGTCAATGTCCTGCGATCAGGCCGGCAACAAACCATAAAAAAGAATCGCCTGCCGCGGCGCAAAGGCGTGAAAATGCCGCGGCATAGACCGTTTTCATTTATTTTATGTTAAAAATGATATCCACAGCCTGAAGATACGCCGCCATCGGAAAGTCAGGAAACGCGCGGCTTTCCGGCCTTTCTGCAAGCGCGGACGCCGGCATTTTCCCCCATCCCGACAAAATTAAAACATTCTTCATCATCTTGTGTTCTATAATAAGGACATACACCACATATAGATAGACGTCATTCCGCCCAACTCCCACCTAGAAGGAGATCAAGATGACCCCATCGATTATGACAGGCTCCCGCGCCTACAACTTCAACATCGACACGTTTGAAGCCGACAGCGGAAACCTTAACCTCACCCACAGCCTGATGCACGACCTCGCCCGCGAAGGCGACCTTCTCAGCGCGGAGGTGATCTTCGAGGCGGGCGCGCCGATCGACAGCCCCAACGACGAAGGCCGCCGCCCGCTGCACGAGGCGGCCGCTTCCGGCCACGCCGACATCGCGGCCTTCCTGCTGGACAACGGCGCCGATATCGAGGCGGCCGTACAGCCCTTCGGCCACACCGCGCTGACGCTTGCCGTGCAGCAGGGGCATTATGATGTCGTCGCGTATCTCCTGAAGCGCGGCGCGAGCCTCGGATGTGCCGACCGGCTTTCGGGCGCGGGGTTGCTCCACATCGCCGCCGCAAAAGGCGACGCGAAAATGGCCGGCCTGCTGATCCGCGCAGGCGCGGACGTCTTCGCCGAGGACAAGCGCGGCCTGACCGCCCGCGACGCCGCCGCGCGCGCCGGGCACACCGGCCTCGAACACACGCTGCTCAAGGTGATGGAGCATCATTACAAATACGCCGTGGCCTGAACCGCCGTCACTTCTTGCATAGCGCCACCCACGCGGCATTGTTCCCGTCGATCTGCCGCTTGGTTTTTTCCGTGTCCTTGCGCGACATGTAGACCGGCCTGTATATCTGGCAGAAATCAGCGCGTGAATGCGTCGCGCACGCGGCTGTCGGCAGCAGCGTCATGCTCCACAGAAGCGCGCGCAGCGTCGGCTTTTTCGATGTCATCGAGAATTTCTCCTTTTGCGTCGTTCTCCGCCGCGGCGCGGCCGAGGAACTCCATGTGGACGAGAAAAGCAATCACCCCTCCCGCGACCAGAGAGAAGACGATCATGCATCCTCCTTCTGCGCCAGCACCGCTGCTTGCGCATAGACCGACGCGTCATACCAGTCCGCCACGCGCCCCTGCGGCGGACGGCCGTTCTCGTGGCACACGATCGCCGCGGCGAGCGCGACCAGCGTCTTTTGCAGGCAGAGGTCGATTTCATCGTCCGGCTTCACGCCCAGGCGCTTCGCCACATTATATATGTACGACCCCGTGTCGTTCTCGACCGGCGGGGCGTAGCGGTTGATGAGGCTCCGCACCGTGTCGAGGCCGTATTTCAGGCGATAGGTGAGCAGCGTCTTCATCAGCGCGCGCAGGCCGAAGACCGGCCCCATGAAGGTGATGAAGTCGGGGTCGGGCTGTTCGGCGGCCTGCCCCTGCCATCGGGTTTTCGAGAGGCGCAGGTTGCCCGGATTGTTGTTGCGTATCCCGCGCGGAATGAAGATATCGGTCATGTGTCAGTGTCCTCCCGTGAATTTTCCGATCGCCGCGAAGACGATGGCGATGAACGCCCCGATGCCGACGGCGCGCTGACGGTTACGCACGTAATCCGCCACGTGCGGACGCATCTCCGCGATGTCCGCCTCGTGCCGCTGCACGAAGGCGACGAGATCCGGGATCTTGTCGGTGTTCTTCTGGATCTGGGAGAGGATGCCC
>JAGXAX010000285.1 GCA_018971405.1 Alphaproteobacteria bacterium
AACGCGAAATCGCCGCGCACCGCATGATCGCCAAGGTGCCGACCCTCGCCGCCATGGCCTACAAATATCACATCGGCCAGCCGTTCGTGTATCCGCGCAACGACCTCAATTTCGCCGAGAATTTTCTCTACATGACCTTCTCGGTGCCCGCGGAGGAATACAAGGTCAGCCCCGTGCTGGCGAAGGCGATGGACCGCATCTTCATCCTCCACGCCGACCATGAGCAGAACGCCTCCACCTCGACGGTGCGCCTCGCGGGATCCTCGCAGGCCAACCCCTTCGCCTGCATCGCCGCCGGCATCGCCTCGCTGTGGGGCCCGGCGCACGGCGGCGCGAACGAGGCCGTGCTCAAGATGCTCGCCGAGATCGGCGACAAGAGCCGCATCCCCGAGTTCATCCAGCGCGCCAAAAACAAGGACGATTCTTTCCGCCTCATGGGCTTCGGCCACCGCGTCTACAAGAACTACGACCCCCGCGCCGAAATCATGCGCCAGACCTGCAAGGAAGTCTTGACCGAACTCGGCATCAAGGACGACCCGCTGCTCGACATCGCCGTGGAGCTGGAAAAGATCGCGCTCAGCGACCCCTACTTCATCGAAAAGAAGCTCTACCCCAACGTCGATTTCTACTCCGGCATCATCCTCAAGGCGATGGGCTTCCCGACCTCGATGTTCACCGTGCTCTTCGCCGTCGCCCGCACCGTCGGCTGGGTGTCGCAGTGGAAAGAGATGATCGAGGAGCCGACCCACAAGATCGGCCGGCCGCGGCAACTCTACATCGGCCAGACCGAGCGCCCCTTCGTGCCGATGGACAAAAGAAAATGACGGTAGCTACTTATTAAGCAAATTCAACCCCCTGCCTGCCAATTTTGACAGGGTATTCATGAATATGTTAATATTATAACGTGAATATTTTGTCGTCTTCAAGGGGAAACGGGGTAAAATGTCGCTGATGAGCAAATTCAACAACGCCGCCAAACGCACCCTGAACCTCGCCGTCGGTTCGACGGAGATCCTTGCCGCCACAGGCACTCTTCTTATCGGCATTCCGGCTTCCGTCGCCATGATATTCGTGGCGCCGCTGGCGGGCGCAATTCTCCTGCCTACCGCGTTCATCCTCGGCGGTCTTCTGGCCAACGACGGCAGCAGGCGCCTTGCGCGCCGGATTCCGGCGGAAAATCTCTACAGTCCCTCCAGGCCGCTGCCCTGGCAGGGCGGCACAGCCGCGCCGTCCGGGAAAAAAGAAACCGACGGCCGCACCGCCGCGCCAAAAAAGCCCGCGCCCGCGCCCGCCAAATCGAAAATCGTGCCGTGGTACGACGAGCCTGCCGCACCGCAGCCCCAGCCTCAGCCGGGGCCGTTCAATCCGGCGCAGCCCGGCTCGAGCAACAACCCGTTTCCCATGTACGACGGGCCGAAAATTTCCTGATCTGAAATTTTCCGGTCTTCAGGCCGATTCTTTCAGCAAATCCCCGTAGAGCCGCGCATAGGCGCCGTTCTGCGCCAGCAGCTCCGCGTGGCTGCCGCGCTCGATGACGCGCCCGTGCGCGAGGACGTAGATGATGTCGGCGTTGATGATGGTGGAAAGCCGGTGGGCGACGACGATGGTGGTAGGGCCTTTTTGCAAACGCTCCAGCGCCTCCTGCACGAGTTTCTCCGAGGTGGTGTCGAGCGCCGAGGTCGCCTCGTCGAGCAGCAGGATGGGCGCGTTCTTGAGCATCGCGCGGGCGATCGAGATGCGCTGGCGCTGGCCGCCGGAGAGTTTCACGCCCTGCTCGCCGACGCGCGTATCGTAGCCTTGGGGCAGTGCCGAAATGAAATCGTGCGCGGCGGCCTCTTTCGCGGCGGCGGCGATTTCTTCCTCCGTCGCGCCGCGACGGCCGTAAGCGATGTTGTCGCGGATGGTATCGTCGAAAATCGCGACCTCCTGCGTCACCAGCGCCATGTTGCGGCGCAGGCTTTCGAGCGTGACGGAACGCACGTCCTGCCCGTCGATCGTGACCGCCCCTGCCGAAACGTCGTAAAAGCGCGGGATGAGATTGAGGATGGTGGACTTGCCCGCGCCCGACGCGCCGACCAGCGCGATGGTTTTTCCCGCGGGCGCCTCGAACGACACGCCGCTTAAGGCTTCGCTGCCGTCGGGATAGGAGAAATGCACGTCGCTGAACTCCACCGCGGCGCTCGATACTTTCAGGGTCGCGGCGTCCGGCGCCTCGACGATCTCCGGCCTGACGTCGAGCATCCCGAAGAGACGGTCGATCGCGGCGAGGCCCATCTGCATGGTGTTGTTGAGGTTGGCGAGGCGCTTCATCGGGTCGAAGGCCAGCACGAAGGCGGTGATGAACGACACGAGCTGGCCGACGCTGCTGGCGCCGGTGATGATGCGGTGGCCGCCGTAGATGATGATGGTGGCGATGGCGAGGCCGACCAGCGTCTCGGCCATGGGCGTCGTCGAGGCGGAGATGCGGAACGCGCGGGTGAAGAGACCGAAGACCTTCTCGACCGCCGCGTTGACGCGGCCCTTCTCGTAGTCCTCGGCGCAGTAGGACTTGACGTGCCGCGCGCCCTGGAACGACTGGTTGAGGATGGAG
>JAGXAX010000286.1 GCA_018971405.1 Alphaproteobacteria bacterium
GGACGACAATAAAGTCGATGCGTCCGGCATCTCCGGCACCGGCAAAGACGGCCGTCTGACCAAGGGGGACGTTCTCGAAGCTTTGAACGCGCCGAAATCCGCGCCCGTGGCGAAAGCGCCCGCGCAGCCCTCGGGCCCGCGCAGCAACGCCGACCGCGAAGAGCGCGTGCGCATGACGCGCCTGCGCCAGCGCATCGCCGAGCGCCTCAAGGACGCGCAGAACACCGCCGCGATCCTCACCACCTTCAACGAGGTGGATATGAGCCACATCATGGCCTTGCGCGCGCAATATAAAGACAGTTTCGAGAAAAAACACGGCGTGCGCCTCGGCTTCATGTCGTTCTTCGTCAAGGCTGCGGTACAGGCGCTGAAGGATTTTCCCGCCGTCAACGCGGAAATCGACGGCACCGACCTCGTCTATAAAAACTACTACGATATCGGCGTGGCGGTCTCGACGCCGGCGGGTCTCGTCGTGCCGGTGGTGCGCGACGCGGACAAGAAAGGCTTCGCGGAAATCGAAAAAGAGATCGGCGATCTCGGGACGCGCGCCCGCGACGGAAAACTGTCGCTGGACGAGCTCACCGGCGGCACCTTCACCGTCACCAACGGCGGCGTCTTCGGCTCGCTGATGGCGACGCCGATCATCAACCCGCCGCAGGCCGGCATCCTCGGCATGCACAAGGTGCAGGAGCGCGCGGTCGTGGTGAACGGGCAGGTCGTCGTGCGGCCGATGATGTACGTCGCGCTGTCCTACGACCACCGTATCATCGACGGACGCGAGTCCGTCTCGTTCCTCGTCCGCGTCAAGGACGCGATCGAGGATCCGCAGCGTCTGCTTTTGGATGTTTAAGGCTTACTGCGCTTCCAGCACTTCGTAGAAGTGATATCCGGTTCCCGGCGGGCTGGTTTGGCCTGTGCTTTCGAAGCAGCCGGCGGCGTAGGTCTTGCTGCCGGTGGCGATGGTGTAGGTTCCCGCGAGCGTACCGGTGAATTTCGTGCCGTCGAAGGTATTGGCCGAGACGGTGGGGATGGTCGTGGTGTTCATCGTGATCTGGTCGATCTGCGCGCAGACTTCCTGCGTCACCCATGGCATGATCATGATGATTTCGGAATGGGTGCTGTCGCAGGCCGGCCCTGCGCCGTTGTCCGTCGGCCCGGTGCCCGCGTTGTTGACGCAGACGTTGCCCTCGAAGATATAGCTGCCCGCGAGCCCCGATCCGGCCGCCGCGGCTGCCGCCGTGTCCACCGCTTCGGCGGGCGGCGAGGCCATCTTCTCCATGCCGCCGCCGTCAATGCCGAAGACCTGGCATTTGGCGATGCCGCTGCCGTTGTAGCCGGAAATCTGGCTGTTGGTGAAATCGACCTGCGAGGCGCGGCAGTCGTTCTGCAGCATGACGCTCTGCACCGCGCCGTACACCTTCTGCGCATAGGAGGTGATCTGCTGGGCGTCCATCGCGGCGCGCTCGCTCGTGTCGATGCTGCCCTGATCGCCGCGCGTGATCATGAACATGAAAGCCGCGAACAGCGCGATGCCGATCAGCACGTAGAGCAGGATGTTTCCTGCGGCGTTTTGCGGGGCGGAGGTTTTTTTGCGCATCGTCATAGGCTTACTATAAACAAGTTGCGCCCCAAGTCCATGCGCTCGTGAATTATGGATATTATTTCTTCCGCAAACCCTGTATTTTGCGCCCGATATAAGGTATGAAAAAGAATGATCGATTTACAGTTGAACGCACAGCCGAAGCCGCCCGCGCCCGCGTCTTTCATCAAGGACACGGACGAGGCGCATTTCGAACAGGACGCGCTGCAGACGTCGCTGGAGCGGCCGGTGATCGCGCTGTTCCTTTCTTCTTCGAGCGCGATTTGCAAACAGATGGCGGCGACGCTGGAAAAGCTGGTGGCGGCGACAGCGGGGGCGGTCGCGCTGGTGCGGGCGGACGTCATGCAGAACCCCGGTCTCGCGCAGGCCTTAAGGCTGCAGTCGGTGCCGACGGTTTACGTCTTCCACCAGGGGCGTCCGGTCGACGGATTCACCGGCGCGAAGGGCGAAGCCGAATTGAAAACCATGGTCGAGGGCCTGAAGAAGCTGGCGGGCGCGCCGGAAGAAACCGACAAGACCGCGCTGGCCGAACAGGCGAAGAAAATCCGCGCGGAAGCCGACGGATTTTTCGGGCAGAACAATTTTGACGCGGCGATGGAGCGCTACGCCGCCGCGCTGGAGATCGACGAGGGCGACATGGAGGCGCTGGCCGGCATCGGCTGGTGCCTGCTGGGGCAGGGCGACGCGGCGTCGGTGAAAGAGATGCTGGCGGGGCTTACGCCGGAGCAGCTGAAAACGCCGCGTCTGCAGGGGCTGCATTATCTCTTGTCTCTGGAAGACAAGGTCAGGGGGCTGGACGACGCGCTCGCGCTGGCCGACCGGCTGATCAAGAACCCGAAGGATCTGCAGGCGCGTTACGATCTCGCGCAGAGGCAGCTCGCCGCGGGGCAGATCGAAAAGGGCATCGACACGCTGGTCGACCTTATCCGCCTCGACCGTGAATGGCAGGAGCAGAAGGCGCGCAAATTATTGCTGGAAG
>JAGXAX010000287.1 GCA_018971405.1 Alphaproteobacteria bacterium
TTTCAGCAGCCGGTCGATGGAAACAAGTTGTTCCAGCAGCGCGGGCATGTCTTTGAGGTGCATCATGTTGGGGCCGTCGGAGGGCGCCTTGTCGGGGTCCTGATGCGTTTCCATGAAGACGGCGGCGACGCAGCCTGTCGCGAGCGCGGCGCGCGCGAGATAGGGCACCATGCGGCGGTCGCCGGAAGTCGTCGTGCCCGCGCCGCCCGGGGACTGCACCGAGTGGGTCGCGTCGAACACGACCGGATGCCCCGTTTCCGCCATGACCGGCAGCGCGCGCATGTCGTTCACCAGCGTGTTGTAGCCGAAGGTCACGCCGCGCTCGCAGAGCATGACGTCCGGGTTGCCGCTCTCGGTGACTTTCGCGGCGACGTTCTTCATGTCCCACGGCGCGAGAAACTGGCCTTTCTTGACGTTGACCGGCTTGCCGGTCCTGGCGGCGGCGACGAGAAGATCCGTCTGGCGGCAGAGGAACGCGGGAATTTGCAGCACGTCCACATGTTCCGCGACACGTGCGCATTGCTCCGGCGCGTGCACGTCGGTGACGACGGGGAGGCCGGTTTGCTTGCGCAGTTCGTCGAAGATCGGCATGGCCTTGTCGAACCCGAGGCCGCGCCCGCCATGTCGAAGGCGTGGGTTTTGCTCTCCAGCGCGCAAGGCCCCGCGATCAGCACGAACGGCAGGTCGTTGCCGATTTTGAAATTTTTGAGGGAGATGTGGTGCTGTGCGGTCATGGGCTTTTCCTTTGGATATGGTCGGAATTTAACATGCTCGGGCGTATTGTCAATATTTTTCATATCCATATAAATTTTAACCATTCGCTAACTGTTGTGCGTTTATAATACATAATTAAATAAGCATTAAGGAGCTGGCATTATGGGTGATCGCATAGACGAAGGATGGATGCGTGAACAGGCCGCCGAAACGCGGCAAGAGCGCGCGAAGGCTTTAAAAGCCGCGGGCCCGTTATTGGATGAAGAGAAAATGGCGGAGATGCGATCTTTTCTTAAGAACAAGTGCTGGATGGAGCCCGCGGCGGCGAACGATGTGATCGACACCATCAACAGTCTTGCCGGCGAAAAGGGCGCGGATGCCCGCGCGGTCATCAGGGACGCCCTTGAAGGGCATGTTACGGCGGCGTTCCTGAAGAATGAAAACAACTTTGCGCCGGTAACCGGCCTTATCGGCTCCGCCATCGCCGCGCGCGAGGCGCGCATTGCAGCTTTGCACAAGACGATGCACGCGCCATCCCCCGCCGTTCCGCCGCGCCTGAAATCCTGACGCGCGCGTTTTCCAATTGACGTTCCTGAATCTCTGTGATTCCATAGGGAAATGAGCGCGTTACCCCAAAACAATCGCAAACTTATTTCACACATGCTGGCAACGCTCTCCAGCTTCGGTTTGTTCGTGTATTTCTGCTATTTCCTGCTGCACGGGAACATGGGCTATTTCGCCCTGCGCGGGCTGGACGACAAGCTCGCGTCGGCGCAGGCGGAATATGATCAGGTGCATGCGGCGCGCATGGCGCTGGAAAAACGCGTCGTGCAGTTGCGCCCCGGCAGCATCAACCCCGATATGCTCGACGAGCGGGCGCGGGTCGTGTTGGGTTATGCCGCTCCCGACGAGCGCGTCGTCACCGATCCCGAATAGAAGAAAGCCTTGTTTTTGCTGCACTGCACGATGAATTTTGTGCGGGTTTTTTTGCATTATGGCATTTTTTTGACCCGAAGCATGTTGCAAAATAAGCCTCTTGCGCTTAACTAAGGGGGCAAAATTTTCATGACAAGAGGAGAGGACTCCTTGGCGAAACCGACATCCGCAACTCCGGCCGTTTCCGGCGGCAAGGCGAAATTACAGACAGTGGCCGCGGCTTCCAACATCGCGACGCCTGAGCAGATGCTCGCCTTCTATAAAGACATGCTGCTCATCCGCCGCTTCGAGGAAAAGGCGGGGCAGCTTTACGGCATGGGGCTGATCGGCGGCTTCTGCCACCTCTACATCGGGCAGGAAGCTGTCGTCACCGGCGTGCAGTCGGTGCTGGAGCCGAAGGACTCGGTCATCACCGCTTATCGCGACCACGGCCACATGCTCGCCTGCGGGATGGACCCGAAGGGCGTGATGGCGGAACTGACAGGGCGCGTCGACGGCTATTCGCGCGGCAAGGGCGGCTCGATGCACATGTTCAGCCGCGAGAAGAATTTCTACGGCGGCCACGGGATCGTCGGCGCGACCGCGCCGCTCGGCATCGGCCTTGCCTTCGCGCACAAATACCGCGGCGACGGCGGCATCACCACCGCCTATTACGGCGACGGCGCGGCCAATCAGGGGCAGATCCACGAGGCCTACAACATCGCCGCGCTGTGGAAGCTGCCCATCATCTTCATCATCGAAAACAACAAGTACGGCATGGGCACGAGCCAGAAGCGCCACGCCGCGGGCGATTTCGTGGCGCGCGCGGAAGGCTTCGGCATCCCCGGCGAAAAGGTCGAGGGCATGGACGTGCTGGCGGTGCGCTCCGCCGCGCTGAAGGCCGTCGAGCATGTGCGCGGCGGAAATTCTCAAGCCGCCGGAGGCGGCGG
>JAGXAX010000288.1 GCA_018971405.1 Alphaproteobacteria bacterium
AATTGACGGCGACGACGGCGCTTGCAACGCTGTTTGCGGGATTTGCGTCCCATGCGGCCTATGCCTTGAGCGCGGGCGCGCTCCCGCAGGGCGCAACAGTCGGCGGCGGCGGCGCCACTTTCAGCAACCCGTCCTCCACGAGTTTGGCGGTCAATCAAAGCACGGAGCGCACGGTCATCGACTGGCAGTCGTTCAATATCGGCAGCGGTGCCTCCGTACAGTTCAACCAGCCGGATTCAAGCGCGCTGGCCGTCAACCGCGTCGTCGGCACCGCGACGGATCCCACGCAGATTCTCGGTACGCTGAAATCCAACGGGCAGGTCATGATCCTCGACCCGAACGGCGTTCTGTTCGGCAGAAACGCCCGTATCGACGTTGGCGGCATTATTGCCTCCACCGGCAGCGTCGACACGGCGCAGGTCATGTCCGGCGCCAACGGCATCGATATTACCAATATCGGCGGCGGTTCCGTCGTCAATCAGGGGCAAATCACAGCGGCGCAGGGCGGGCTGGTCGCGCTGGTCGCCCCCTATGCGGAGAACAGCGGCGTCATCACGGCGAATTTGGGACGTGTCGAGCTGGCTTCCGGCAATGCGGTGACGGTCGATCTTTCCGGCGATAACCTTGTCTCCATGGCGGTCACGGGACCGGTCGCCAATGCTTTGGTTGAAAACTCCGGCACGATCACCGCAAACGGCGGTCGCGTTGCCATGACGGCGCGCGCCGCGGCAGGTGTCGTCGGCGACGTCGTGAACATGACGGGCGTCGTTCAGGCAAATACAGTCGGCCAGCAGAATGGCGAGATCGTCCTGAGCGGCGGCAGCGCCGGAACGGTCAACGTGGCCGGACATGTGAATGCGACCGGCGGCGCGGCGGGCGGGCGCGTTGATGTCACCGGCAACCAGATCGCTCTGAACGACGCGCAGGTCAACGTTGATGGCACAAGCGCGGGCGGACAGGTGTATCTCGGGGCCGGCCTGAGCGGCGCGCAGGATGGAACGGACACGCCGGCCGTGACGACGGATGTTTCCGCGGGAAGCGTCATCAATGCGGACGCGACGAATAAAGGGAATGGCGGAACGGTCGTGGTTTGGGGCAGCCAGCACACGGGTTTCTATGGCACGGCGACGGCGCGCGGCGGCACGAAGGGCGGCAATGGCGGCATGGTTGAGGTTTCGACAGGCGCGGGCGTCGATTTCGCGGGCATCGTCAATACGACGGCGGCGAACGGCAAGGTCGGCCAGTTGCTGATCGATCCGGCGTCCGTGTCCATCGGCACCGGCAGCCAGACGGTGAGCGGCAGCACTTATCTTGACGCGCAGAATATTGCCGATACCATGGTGTATACGGCAGTCAATATTCAGGCGACCAGCAATATCGATGTGATTAACAATATAGATCTTTCGACCAGCGCGAACGGCACGCCGACCTACGGGCTGACGCTCGGCGCGCCGACGTTCAACCTCGATCACAACATGAATATGAGCGCCACGAGCCCGCTTCATCTCGATTTCACCGCGATGAACCTGAATGGCCATATCACGTCCGGCGGCGCGGATATCTCGGCGACGCAGGCGAGCGGCACGGCAACGCAGGTCAATATCCTCAGCAATCTCGCAAGCATCCAGCAGGGCATGGATTTGTCTTCGGCATCGTCCCCCGTCACGGTGAGCGTCGCCTCCGGCCAGTACAATGAGAACCTGACAGTCAACAAGGCGGGTCTGACGTTGTCGGGCATCGTCAATGCGTCAGGTGCGGGCGCCGATGCGACGGCGCCGGAGCTTTCCGGCACGGTTGCGGGCGGAAACATCATCACCGTTGCGGCCAACAATGTGACCATTGACGGCTTTCACCTCAACGCGCAGGTGAGCGGCGGCACTGTCGCGAACAGCGCCTACGGCGTCTATGCCAGCGGCGTGGACAGCCTGACCGTCAGCCAGAATACGTTTGACGGGTTTTCCGGTACCGGCGTTTCCACGCCGTCGTCCACGAACGTTGCGCTGACGTCGGACGCCTATGTCAATGTGCCAACCACGGGGGGGGCGGGCGGCGGAGGCACAGGTGGCACAGGTGGCACAGGTGGCAGCGGGAAGGGATCAGGCGGAGGCCATCATCACGGGCACCATCACGGATGGCGCTGGCACCATGACCGTGACTGGCATGACCGGCGGGATAGGGACAAGGGCCACGATAAGGATGGCCGTTGGGAACACGACCGCCATGACGGACTGTTCGGTCTGGAATTGGCGAAAATAAAAGCGGCGCTGGAAGCGCAAGAAGCTCTCGATCATGCAGAAGACGCGGGCAAAAAAGCCCCGCAAGCGAGCTTGCCGGCAGCCAAGCCGCCCGTGAAATCGCCGGAGGACCAGGTGGGGAAGCCGGATATCTCAGCCGTCCAGAAAGTCGTCGATGAAACGCGTGTCGCTCTGGCGGAACAGACAGGCGCAACGGTGGCCAACGTTCATACGACGAAGATAGATGCGGCTCCGCATGAAGACAGGCATAATGATGCGCGCAATCACAAGAAAAAAGAGGGCAAAAAAGAAGCGCATGGCGCTAACGGCGTCCACCACTG
>JAGXAX010000289.1 GCA_018971405.1 Alphaproteobacteria bacterium
AGCAGCGAGTTCAGCGACGCGCCCGCGGGCGCGTACATCTGCAGCACCATAATGGTGATGATAATGGCGATCACGCCGTCGCTAAAGGCTTCCATGCGGTTTTTGGTCATCGCTGTCTCCCGTTACGGCAGGTGATCATTCCTGAAAAAATTCCAGACGAACGCGCTGCCGTCGATGTCGTGGTTTTCCGGCCCGGCGACGCTGTCGTAGCGCTTGCAGGTTCGCCGCGCGCGCAAAAGAGACGGCAAGCAGGCAAAAAATCGTCATGAGCATAAGCATTTTTTCCATGCGCGAGCATAGCATTTTCCATGTCTTCCGTCTTGCGTATTTTTAAAGCGATTTAAAATCCGCTGTTTGCTGTTATCATGGCGGCGCCAACCGGCGGAGGACGGAGATGAATCCGATACACGCGCATTTTGCACATTTTCACCCGAACGTCATCATGGTCTTCGGCGCGCTGCTGCTGTTCGGCGTCGCGGGCGGGATGATCGCCAACCGCATCAAGTGGATGCCGACGATCACGGCCTTCATGCTGCTCGGCGCCCCTACCAGTGAAGGTAAGGGCTGTTTCTTTATCTTTGGGTGTGTGGTCAGAAATCAGACATCTCTGGCCTTACACTATACCCCCCCCGCCTCGCGGGAGCTTTTTTTGCTTCATACGACCCTATCTTCCGCCGCCGACGCCGAAACTCTTCTGATCCCAGATTTTCCCCGCCGCGTCGAGCTTGCCGACGTAGACGACGCGCATCGCGCCGCCGGCGATCCTTCCGTCCGCGAAAAAGAGCGGAACCTTCAGATGCCGCGTCTTCAATTCCGGATAAAGCGCGACGTTGGTCAGTTCGCCGACCTTTTTCTCCTTGCCGCCGGGCGGCGTCCAGTAGGCTTCGATGGTTCCGTAGCTGCTGAACGTGCCCGCAACGCGCGTCAGGTCGATCTCAAGCGCGCTGTAATTGCCCTGCGCGACCAGTTTCGGGTTCTGCAGCTCGACTTTGAGGTTTTCGTCCACCCCCTGCCGCACGATGACGGGAATGGAAAAGCCGAAATTGACGTTCAGCTCCATCGAGATGTTTTTCGCATTCGGATCCCGCGACGGCGGCGTCTGATGGGCCATGCGGATAAACGTCATGTGGGCGCGGTATTCGCCAAAAGGCAGGTTCGACGGACGGCGCAGCGCCAGACGGATCAGTTGATAGCCATGGGGCTCGATCGTCACCTGACGCGGCGAATAGATGATCATGTTCGGCACGCTGAACGGGTTCTTGTCCTTCTCCCGGTCATAGGGTATCTGAACGTACTTTCCCTGAGCCGTCGCCTGCGTCAGCATCCAGCCGATGCGATATGTGGCCGCCTGATTGGAGGTATTGAGCAGCGTGACGGCGCCCGAGCGGTCGCGCGCCCCGAAGACGATGCGCCAGGGCGTGATCGTCAGGTTGCCCATCGCCGCCGGCAACGCCGCACGCGGAAGCAGCAGCAAAGCCGACAACACCAAAACAGCCACTATGTTTGAATTTTTTTTCATAGTTTTCACCCCTTGTCAGGGAGATTATAGCGCAGATCAAAAAACGGTCAAACCCAAAACCATATCCGTCCGCCCGCCGCACGGGTGCAAAAGAAAAGCCCCCGCGCAACTGGCGCAGAGGCTTCTCCTGTCTGAACACTCGTATGAGGGATGCAGCCTTAGTAGCTGACCATCACGTAGTAGGTTCCCGTATACTGGCCAGGCGCGTAGACCGCGGCGGTAACGGACGTGCTCAACGTCGCGCCGACGCGCAGTGTGCAACCGGTGGTGCAAGGCACATAATTGCCGTAAGAGTCATGCGTCGAAGCGGCGGCTTGCGTATAACCGCTGCTCCCTGCCGCGGCGCCGGTATTATCCGTCTCGAAGGTAAAACTATTGACGGTAAAAGTCTGCCCGGTAGGCCCTGTCAGGGTCACGACGTTGTTCGGGTGGTTGGAGTCAATGATAGCACCGGTACTATCCGAAAAGGAAACATAGACGTTCGCGATGCCATCGGATTGCGTGATGGTATAGAACCCCGGCTCCTGAGCGCCTGTTTCATAGTTCGTGCCGTTGGCAATACCTGCGGGGCTCGCTGACGTGCCGTTCATGAACGTAATGTCGCTGCCCGTTTTCGTGCGCTTGCCCTCGTCGCTCAGAACGATCGTATCCCCGCCTTTGCTGCAAGGGTTGCAACTGATGGCAAAGTTGCCGAAATTCATCGGTCCCGCCTCGGCAACAGCCAGAGTGCCCTGCACGCTGGCGCTGATGTGGCCGAGAACGGCGACGTTATCGGTTATAGCCTGCGCCTGCGTCGCTCCAAGAGCCAACACCGCCGTGGCTGATATAATTGTGGTCCTTTTTAGTGCCTTCAAGAGATCCATTCGTCTCACTCCTCAATTCTTGAGTTGTTCAAACCGGGCATATGCTGCAACACACAGACAGCCCATACCCGTAGTCTCTCACGTACGCGTTAAAAAACATTTAAAGCCCATTGATAAATCAAGGAACTTTTACAGAAAGATATAAAACACCCTAAATGCGCCTATAAACTTTCCAAAACA
>JAGXAX010000017.1 GCA_018971405.1 Alphaproteobacteria bacterium
ACTTTCCCGCGCCAGCGCCGAGATCATGAGCGGGCTTGGGCTCATGATCGTTCTATTTTGCGTTTTTTTCTATACGCGCAACACGCCGTTTCCCGGCCCTGCCGCCCTGCCGCCGGTGCTGGCCACGACGTTTCTGCTGTGGGCGAACATCGAGCGCGAAACGGCGGTGAAAAGGCTTCTCGAATGCAGGCCCGCCGTCGGCATCGGCCTCATTTCATACGGTCTTTATCTCTATCACTGGCCGCTGCTGGCTTTCACGCATTATTATCTCGGCAGTGCGCCTTCGCCGCTGAAGGGCGCGGGGCTGATCGCGCTGGCTTTCGTCCTCGCGGCGCTTTCCTATTTTTATATCGAGCAGCCGATCCGCTCCGGACGGGTTTTTAAAAGAAAAGCGCTGTTTGTTTTTTCCGGCCTCGGGCTTGCGGCGTTCGGGATTGCCGGACTGATCGGGCTGCATACGCGCGGCCTGCCGCAGCGCTTCGATGCCGCCGTCCTGCGTTATGCCATGACCAATGACGACGGCGGCGCGGGGCTGGCGCCGGAAAAATGCGCGCCCGCCGCCTTACCCGACCTGAAGGGCGTGGACATCTGCAAATTCGGCGCGTCGGTGACGGCGCACCCTGATTTTCTGCTGTGGGGCGACAGCCATGCGGCGTCGCTGCAGACGGCGGCGGCCGTGGACGCCTTTCACGGCGGCGTGACCGGCTGGTCTGTCACGCGCAGCGGCTGCCCGTCTCTCGTCGGCGCCGCGCGCGCCGACGGCTTTGCCGACTATTCCTGCCCCGACATCGCGGCGGGCGCGCTGCAGCTCATCCGGCAAAACCATATCCGCAACGTCCTGCTCGTCACGCGCTGGGACATGTATGCGCTTGGCTGGGAAAAAGGCAGCGATGAAACGACGCGCGCGCCGTTCATTTCCTTCACGACAAAGGACGGGCAGCGGCTTTTACGCAAGCGGGCCTTCGCCGCCGCCTTCATGGAAACGGTAAAGGAGCTGAACGGGCTGGGCGTCAATATCTGGGTCGTCAAACAGGTGCCGCCGCAGCTGGTTTATGTTTCGTCGGCGCTGGCGCGCGCCGCCTATTTCGGACGCGATCCGGAAACGCTGCAAAGGAGTTACGCGGCGATTTTACGCCGCCGCCGCTTTATCGATGCCGTGATGGATGGCGCGGCGAAAGAATATCCACTGCATTTCATCGACCCCGCAGACACCTTCTGTCCCGCGCGCAAAACCTGCCTGATCGCCGTGGACGGGCAGTCGCTTTACACGGACAACACGCATCTTTCCACGTTCGGCGCGTTGTGGAGCCGTCATATGCTCGACCCGTTTTTCAAAACGCTGCAGGCATCGCGGCTGAAATGACCGCGGCCGTGGCGCTTGCGCCGCCATGCCGCGGCCCCTCAATGCCGTGCTTCCGCTGAAGCGCTCACCCTCAGTCCAGATCCTTGATAGGGAGATTGCGGGATTCCGTCTTTTCTACCGCTTTTTTGGGTACGGTGATCGTCAGCATGCCTTCCTTATAGGTAGCCCGGGCCTGCGCTGCATCGGCCGTTTGCGGCAGGGTAATCGTGCGCTCGAAAGCGCCGCCGGAATTTTCACGCAACAGATAGTTTTTACCCTTCACGTCCTTTTTCTCCGTGCTTGTGCCTTTGATGGAGATGTAGTTTCTGGCGATGGAAATATGGATGTCCTTGGGAGCGCGCCCCGCCAGCGCCATGCGGATGACGAAGTTCCCGCCGCTGTCGATGACGTCCGTCGCCGGATAAGCGTCCATATCCGCCAGAAAGCCCGCCTGTTCCGGCCAGTCCATCCATATGTTTTCACCGGGAAAGCCGTTAAAAAAATCTTCCATGCGATTGTTCATGTTGACCATTTCGTCAAAAGCGCGGACAGGCGGCGCGGCGGCGGGCGTACCAGCTGTTTGCGTGATCTCTATCGTCTGCGCATGCGCGGATGTTTGCAGGCCTGTCGCCGCGCATAAGGCGACGGCGGCGGTTAAACATATTTTAGGAAGTTTATATTTCATGGGTTTTTCTCCTTTCTGTTATATTTCCACTTATTATACGCTTTGTGCTTACAAAGGCCTTACAGGGCATTGACCCATATCAAGGGTTCTCCGCCGCTCCTGCGCGCCGCCTGCGCCAAACAAGCGGCTGCCGTGTTGACCCGCCGCCCCTGCGGTCTTAACGTTGTGGACGCCTGCAGGCGCCCGGAACGCTCGCCGCCGTCTACGTCTGGTTCATGATGCCGGTCGAGAGCGGCATGAAGGGCTGGGTCGCGCGGCGGATCAATTTCTCGGCGCAAAAACACAAAACGCATCTGACACGCATGGAAGGGAGACAGATATGACGCATAAAATAGAGCAGGCGCACCGTTATCCGGAGGTGGGGTCGCCGTTTTTCTGGCCGCTGGGCATCGCGCTCAAAATGGGCGTGCAGGCGCTCGACCTCGAGCGCAAGAACATGGCGTTTCTCGAAGAAGTAGAGAAAACCGAAATCGAGAAACCGCGCCCGCAGTTCGCCAGCCCGAACAGGGAAATGTGCCAACTCCGCACTTTCACGCTGCGCGACTTCTCCCGAAAGCCGGCCAGGGGAGAAATCCCGACGTTCTTGCTGCCGCCCTATGCGGGGCATACGTCGGTCATCGCCGACTTCCACAAAAAGCAGAGTCTCGTCGAGACGCTGCTGGAAAACGGCATCACCGACATCAGGCTCGCCGACTGGCACGGCGCGACGGAGGAGATGAAGGATTACGACATCGACAATTACCTTGAAGAGCTCCATGTCGCCGTGACCGACCTCGGCGGGCGCGTCAATCTTGTGGGTCTTTGTCAGGGCGGATGGATGGCGAGCCTTTACGCGGCGCGTTTCCCGGCCGCCGTCGGGGCGCTTGTGCTGGCCGGTTCACCGATCGACACGCAGGCGGGATCGGGCGTCATCAAGGCCTTTGCAGACGATCTGCCGCCGAGTTTTTATGAAGGGCTGGTGGCGTCAGGCGGCGGGCTTCTGAAGGGCGCCTACATGCTTGAAGGGTTCAAGAGCATGAATGCCGAGAAGCAGTACGTCGAAAAATACGTCGAGCTTTACGAGCATATCGACGACCCCGACTACGTGAAGCGCACGGAAAACTTCGAACGCTGGTACGAATATACCATCAACCTGCCCGGCAAGTGGTATCTGCAGGTCGTGCGGCAGTTGTTCCACGATAACCTGTTCGTGAAGGGCAGGTTCACCGGCCTTGGCAGGACGCTCGACCCGAAAGACATCAAATGCCCGCTCTATCTGCTGGCGGGTGAGAAGGACGACATCACGCCGAAAGAGCAAGTGTTTGGCGCGGCAAAATATTTCGGCACGCCGAAAGCGCATGTCGTCGAGGAATGCGCCGCCGGCGGACACATCGGCCTTTTCATGGGCAGCAACGCGCTCGCGCATAACTGGACGAAGATCGCCGCGTGGCTCAAGCGGCAGGAGGTGCGGAAAGTCGCCTGAAACAGGCCGTCCGGCTCATTTTTGCGCGGCGGCGAGCGCTTCCAGCTGCGCGTTGTCCGGATTAAGCCGCAGCGCGGCCGCCAGCGCCGCTTGCGCCTTGCCGGCTTCGCCGAGCACGCGGCAGGAGCGAATCAGCCGGAGCCAGCCTTGCACATCATGCGGGTCTTTTTCCAGCTTTGCCGCCAGCGCCGCCACCATGGCGTTGATCATGCCGGCGCGGGCGGCGGGGTCTTTGGCCCAGGCGGGCATCTTTTGCCCTTGCGCCGTCAGGGGGGACGGACGGCCTTGCGCCGCCGGCTTCGCGGGCGCGGCAGGCTCTATGTCGGCGGCATCGAATTTCCCCGCCTGGGCCGCCGCGTCGATGCGGTTTTTGAGCAGGACGGCCCACGGCGCGCCGGCAGGGGTTTCGCTTTGCAGCTTCTTCCAGATGGCGACGGCCTTTCTGAAGCGACCCTGTTGCGCTTCCGCAAGGCCCATGTAAAAAGTGGCGCGCGGGTCATTTTTGTCGTGCCGCAGGGCCTGATAGAAGGCCTCCTGCGCTTGCGCCACAACCATGCCGCCGTTGGCAAGGGTGATTGTTTCCGCCATTTGCGACCAGAGTTCCGCCGTGTCTTCGCCGCGGGCGATGGCTTTGCGGTAAGCGTTGGCGGAATCGACATAGTCCTGCAACAGGTAGAGAATATCGGCAAAGCGCCTGTACCCCGCCGCGGTCGGCGCTGTCTGCAATTTTTCGTCAAGGCGCTGCGCTGCCGTGGCGAGCAGGAAGCGCGGGTTCTTCATTCGCGCGGCATAAGGCGCGTCCGGCAGCCCCGGCGCGCCGAGCATGGCGTAGATAAACACCGCCGCCAGCGGCAGGAAAACGATGATCACGGCGGCGCATATTTTGCGCGGGCCGGCCGGCGGGGTCGCGCGCGCTTCCGGCGGCTTTGCGGCGGCGAGCATGCGGCGGCGGATTTCGGCGCGGGTGTCGGCGGCCTGCGCCGCCGTCAGCAGCCCGCGCGCGATGTCGCTTTCCACCTCGTCCAGCTGGGCGCGGTAAATGGCCATGTCGCGCAGGCTGTCGGACACGGCCTCTTCCTGCCGTTTTGCAAGCAGGGGGCGCGTCAGCAGAGTGACGGTTGCGCCGGTCATGAGGAGAAGGATGATTCCGAACATCATGGCCCTTTCGCCCTTTCGTCATCGGGTCTGGAAAGAAAATCTTTTTCTTCCGCCGACAGTTCCGGCGCGGGAGCGGGATTTGACCGCAGGAAGTTCCACCCCGCCAGCGCGGCGGCGAGCAGGATGATCGCAGGGCCAGCCCAAAGCAGGGCGGTATCCCTGTCGAGCGGCGGGTCCATAAGGACGAAGTTACCGTAGCGGGCGACGATATATTGCACGGCCTGCGCATCCGTGTCGCCCTTCAGCAGTCTCTGGCGCACCAGCAGGCGGAGGTCGTGCGCGAGATCGGCGTTTGAATCGGCGATCGACTCGCCTTGGCAGACGGGGCAGCGCAATTGCGCGTCGAGAGCTTCGGCGCGTTTCTCGAGCGCGTGATCGGCAAGCATTTCGTCAGGCAGCACCGCCCGCGCCGCGGCGGGTGCGAGGCAAAGGGCCAGCGCGAGCATGAAGAAAAAGCGTTTCATTTTTCGAGCCTCGCGACGAGAGGAAGGATGGTTTTCCTGATCACATCCGGCGTCATCGGGCCGGTCTGCTTGTAGCGGATGATGCCCTGTCTGTCGATGATATAGGTTTCCGGCACGCCGTAGAGGCCGAAGTCGATGCCGGTGCGGCCGCGGGCGTCGGTCACGACCGCGTCATAGGGGTTGCCGTGCTTTTCGAGCCATGCGCGCGCGGCCGCGCTTTTGTCCTCGTAGTCGACGCCGACGAGCGCCGCGCCGTGGCCTTTCAGCAGGGAAAGATAAGGATGCTCGATGCCGCAATCGACGCACCATGAGGCGAAGAAACCGAGCAGCGTGACGCGGCCTTTCAAATCCGCGGCGGTGAAAGGTTTCCGGCCTTTGTCAAGATTGGGCAGATCGAAGACGGGTGCGGGCTTGCCGATCATCACCGAGGGGATGTCGCTTGGCATGTCGCCGCGGTCGATCAGGACGATGCGCCAGTAAAAAATCCCCGCAAGCGCAAGAAAAATGATGAGCGGCAGAAAGCGTTTCATGAGGCCTTCCTTTCGGGCGCGGCGATCCTATGCCGGCGGTCGGTGAGGGCGAGCAGCCCCCCGGCCGCGAACATCCCGCCGCCGAGGAAAATCCATACCACGAAAGGATCGTAATAGATGCGCGTGATATAGCCGCCTTTTTCGTCGCGCCCGTCAAGTACGACGTAGAGGTCGCCCAGTAAGGTCGTGCGGATTGCGGCGTGGGTCGTGTCCTCCGGCGGCACGGCGAAATGCCTCTTTTCCGGCTGCATGACGGCGACCGGCCTGCCGCCGGATGTCACGTCGAACGTGCCGCGCGAGAAGGTATAACCTGGGCCTTTGATATCGTCGCGGACTTTTTTGAGGGTCAGGCTGAAGCCGGAGACCTGCACGCTTTCGCCGGTATGCATGATCTGTATGCTTTGCGTGCGCCCGAGCGCGGAGCCGGCGATGCCGAGGATGACGCAGGCCATGCCGATATGGGCGACTGTCATGCCGTGAAAGGCACGGGGCAGCTTGAAGAGGCGTTGCAGGGATGTTTTGAATGGCGCATCGAACAAATGGATTTGCTGCGCCACGCCCGCCAGCATGCCCGCAAGAATCCATGCGGCGAGCGCGGCGGCCGCGGCCGCGGCGATAAAGCGGCCATGACCCGCCATCATAAGAGCGATGCCGCCCGCCAGCGCGGCGGCGATGAAAAAAGCGGGCATGAGGCGTTTCAGGGCAATTTTCAAACTGCCGCGCTTCCACGCCAGCAGCGCGCCAATGGGCATGGCGATGCAGGCGGGGATGATGATCGGCACGAAGGTGGCGTTGAAAAACGGGGGACCGACAGAGACTTTGCCGAGGCCGAGCGCGTCGGCGAACAAAGGGTAAAGCGTGCCGAGAAAGACCGTGCCGAGCGCGGCGGAGAGGAAGACGTTGCCGAACAAAAGCCCGCCCTCGCGTGAGACGGGCGCGAAGAGCGCGCCGCTTTTCAAGGAGGGCGCGCGCAAGCCGAACAGCGCGAGCGAACTGCCGATGACGACGCCGAGCAGCGCAAGGATATAAATGCCGCGTTGCGGATCTGTCGCGAAACTGTGCACCGAGGTGAGCACGCCGGAGCGCACGAGGAAGGTGCCGAGCAGGGAAAGCGAAAAAGTGATGATGGCAAGCAGCACCGTCCACGCCTTCATCGTGCCGCGCTTTTCGACCACGGTGAGGGCATGCAGCAGCGCCGTGCCCGCGAGCCACGGCATGAAGGAGGCGTTTTCCGTCGGGTCCCAGTACCACCAGCCGCCCCAGCCGAGCGTATAGTATGCCCACCACGAGCCTCCCGTAATCCCTAAAGTGAGAAAGCACCACGCGCCGAGGCTCCACGGGCGGATCCAGTGCGCCCAGGCGGCGTCTACCTTGCCCTCGATCAGCGCGGCGATGGCGAAGGAGAAGGCCATCGAGAAGCCGACATAGCCGAGATAGAGGATCGGCGGGTGGAAGGCGAGACCCGGGTCTTCAAGCAGCGGATTCAGCCCTTGACCGTTGAGCGGCGCGGGATCGAGCCGCAGAAACGGATTGGAGGTGAGCAGGATGAACAGCAAAAAACCAAAAGACACCATCGACTGCACGGCCAGCGCGCGGGTGCGGAGGCCGCGCGGCAGTTTCCCGCCGGACAGCGCGACCGCGGCGGCGTACCCTGTCAAAATCAGCTCCCATAGCAGCATCGAGCCTTCGTGGTCGCCCCAGACGCCGGTGATTTTGTAGAAGAGCGGTTTGTCGCTGTAGCGGTTCTGCGCGACGTTGAGGACGGAAAAGTCGCTGGTGACGTAGCAATACATCAGCGCGAAGAAGGCCGCCGCGGCGAGCAGGAATTGCAGGAGGGCGGCGGGCTTGGCGACCGCCATCAGCGCTGCGTCGTTCCGCTGCGCCCCGACCAACGGAACGACGGCTTGCACCGCTGCCACCAGCAGGGCGAGAATCAGGGCGAAATGACCGGTTTCAGCGACCATGAACAGAGCATCCATATATACGGCTGATGAGTGTCTGGTTTAACACCTTAGAGGCGGAGAGTCATCTTTTTACACGAGTATATTTTTAACATAATAAAAAAGAATCGGCCCGCCTGCGGCGGAAATGGCGGGTAAGCGGCGCGCGGCATGGAACGTGCGGCGCGCAAGGCTTCAATGCGCCTGCATGTATTTTTTCATTTCCGGCGTCATTTCCGGCGGCTGGTATTTGGCATCGTGCTTGGCGAGCACCTGGTCTGCCTTGAAAAGATCCGGGCCGCTCATGCGGCCTTCGACGATCACGCCGCGGCCTTCGTGAAACAGGTCGGGCAGGATGCCGGTGTAGACCACGGGAACGGAATCATGCAGGTCAGTGACCGTGAAATGCACGGTGAGGCCGTCCTTTTTGACGCTGCCTTGCAGCACAAGCCCGCCCATGCGGAAATCGTGGCGAGCGGGCGCCTTGCCCTCTTTCACCTGACTGGGCAGGAAGTAGAACAGCAGGTTCTCGCTGAAGGCGCGGAGCATGAGGAAGGTCGCGGCGGAAAGCGCGATCAGGATGACGGCGAGAAAAGCGCCGCGGCGTTTGTGCTTGCGGGTAAGAAGGCTCATGCGTCGTCCCCGTCCGCGTCGTCATTCTTCGGCCAGTAGGCGGCGAGGATATTGAGCCCCATGACGATGATTGTGAGCGCGTAAGACGGCCAGACGTACATCCAGAAGCCGCCCATCCGCCAGAAGCCGTGGGGGAAGCCGGTCATGCGGCGCTCCTTTCGATCAGGGTGCGGATATGCTTCAGCACCAGCCAGAAATAATAGGACGAAAAAGAGAGCGCCATCATGAACAGCGGGACCAGCATCGAGGGCGCGATCGACGGCCCGCCCTTACGGAAGATGCTGTCGCCCTGATGCAGCGTCGTCCACCAGTCGACGGAAAATTTGATGATCGGGATATTGACGAAGCCGACGACGGTGATCATCGCCATCACGCGCGCGGCCTTGCGGCGGTCGGGGATGGCGCCTTTCATGGCGAGGATGGCGAAATAGATGAAGAGCAGCACAAGTTCGGAAGTGAGCCTTGCGTCCCACACCCAATAAGTGCCCCACATCGGTTTGCCCCAGAGCGAACCGGTGACGAGGGTGATGAAGGTGAACGACGCGCCGAGGCCCGGGCTGCACAAAAGCCAGTATTCGGCGACCTTGGTGCGCCAGACCAGCACGGCGGCGGCGGAGACGGCCATGGAAGTGTAAATCATCATCGACATCCATGCCGACGGCACATGCACATACATGATGCGGTAGGCCTGCCCCTGCACGGCGTCAACCGGCGCGAGCATCAGGCCCCAGTAGAGACCCACGGCGCCGAGCACGGCGAATGTCCAGAAAAACCACGGCATGAGCTTTCCGGCGAGGGGATAAAAGATTTTCGGGGCGGCGAATTTTCTGAGCATGATTCCAGTCCTATACTCCTAATCCATGCCGATGCGCAAGGCGGCTGCCGTGACCAGCGGCCCGACGCCCACGGAAACCACGGCCATGGCGGCGAGAAAATCCCGCGCGGCGGCATAAGAGAGGCCGTTTTGCGACATATCGACCATGGTGAGGCCGAACAACAGAACCGGCGTGGCCAGCGGCAGTGTGACGAGGATCAGCAACGTGCCGCCCTGCTTCAGGCCTGCGGCGAGCGCCGCGGCCAGCCCCCCCAGCGCCAGCAGCGTCGGCGTGCCGAGCAAAAGGGACAAGGCCAGCACGAAAAGCGTATCGGACGGCATGGCGTACCAGAGGCCGGTCAGCGGCAGGCAGATGAATATCGGCAGAATGTAAGCGATCCAGTGCGCCAGCATCTTTACCGCGACGAGAAGCCCGAGCGGTTGCCTTGCTGTCATCAGCTGCTCCATGAAGCCGTCCTCGACGTCCTCGCGGAAGAGGTTGTCGAGGGATAAGAGAACGGACAGAAGCAAGGTGATCCACAGTGCGGCGGGCGCGAGCAGCGGCACGGCATGGTTGGCGAAGGCGAGCGGGAAAAGGCTGGAGACCAAAAGAAAAAAGAACAGCGGCAGCGCCACGTCGCGCCGCTGGCGGAACAAAAGCCTGAGGCAGAAGAAGAAATAGCGGCGGAGGGTGAAGCCGTTTTCGGTCAAGACATCACCATCTCGCGAAGGGTAAACGCGTCGAGATCGAGCCGGTCGTGCGTGGCGACGACGGCCGCGCCGCCGTTTTTCGCATGCCGCGCCAGCAGTTCCGTGACGGTTTCATGCGCGCGCGCGTCGAGCGCGGTGAAGGGCTCGTCGAGCAGCCAGACGTTCGCCTTCGCCAGCATCACCCGCGCCAGCGCGGTTTTGCGCTGCTGCCCGGCGGAGAGCATGTAGCAGGGCTTTTTGTGATGGGCGCGCTCCAGCCCGAGAAGTTCGAGCGCTTCCATGCAAGACCTCCTGTCCGGCGCGTAAAGGGAAAGGTTTTCGATTGCCGAGAGTTCCGCCTTGATGCCGTTTTTATGGCCGAGAACGGCGCGCGTCGCGTCTTCATCCCATGTCACATGGCCGCTTTCGCGCGGCTTCGTGCCCGCGAGCAGGCGGAGCAGCGTCGTTTTGCCGCTGCCGTTCCGGCCCGTCACTTGCAGAACCTCGCCTGCGGCGAGGCTGAAAGAGACGCGCGTGAAAATCTGCGCCGCACCGTAGCTGTGGCCGAGGTTTTCCACTTTCAACAGATATCTGCTCGTCATGGGGCGCGTCGCTCCGCTGGTCGGGGATGGATGCGCTAATATGATAAAATTATGCAGGAGTTTCAAGGAATATGACGTCAGCCCGCCGCGGCGGCGGGAAAAGCGGTTTTTGCCCGGGAAGGGCGGTTTCTTTCAAAAATTGACCTGCGTCAAGAGGGGTGCGCCCGTGGAGGCATAGAAAAAGGGGAGAAGGCGAAACAAAACCAACTTTAAGGAGAACGGCAATGAAAAAATCATATTTACAGGCGGCGGCCTGCGTGGCGCTCGGTGCGTGCATGGCTTTCGCGTCAACGGCTTCGGCCAAAACGGTAGAGGTGCAGGAATTGAACCAGGGCGCCGACGGCCAGTCGATGGTCTTCTCGCCGATGGTCGTGCATATCAGCCCCGGCGACAGCGTGCATTTCGTCGCGACCGACAAGGGTCACGGCATCGCGCCGATCGATGGCATGACGCCCGCGGGCGGCACGGAGATCACCGGCGCGGACAACGCCGACCACACCATCAAGTTCACCAAGCAAGGCGTCTACGGCTACCAGTGCAAGGCACACTATGGCATGGGCATGGTGGGGCTGGTCGTCGTCGGCAAGCCGGTGAACGCCGCGGCGGCGAAAACGGCGGCGGACAGTGCGCCCTTCTTCGCCAAGAACCGGCTGGAAAAAGCCTTCGCCGAAGTTGACGCCAAAAAATAAATCTTATACTTTTTTCGCAGGCGGCAGAACGCCGCCTGCGAAAAAAGAATCCTGAAGAGATAATTGCAAGAAAGGTACTGCCATGAGCGCTTCAGCCAGAAAACACCGCCGCGCCGCGCCGAAAACATCCCCGCGTTCCGCGCTGGCCGTAACAATCGTGCCGTTCGCGTCCGCGCTCGTCCTGTTGCCGACGCCGGCGCACGCGCTGCCCGCCTTCGCCCGCCAGACCGGCCAGCCCTGCGCCATGTGCCACGTCGGCGGTTTCGGCCCGCAGCTGACGGCGTACGGCCGCGAGTTCAAGCTCAACGGATATACGTGGGGCGACGTCAAGAGCAGGCTGGAGAACTTCAGCGCCATGATCTTCGGCGGCATGGAACATACCAGCAAAGACCTGACCGCCAACCAGCAGACGACCCACTACGGCGCCAACAACAATTGGGCGGTCGATCAGGTGTCGCTCTTCTACGGCGGCAAGATCGCCGGAAACCTCGGCGCTTTCGCGCAGGCAACCTACAGCGGCACCGGCGATTCCTATTCCTGGGACAATACGGACATCCGTTACGTCCGTGACGCCATGCTCGGCGGCAAGCCGCTGGTTTACGGCGTGGACGTCAACAACAACCCGTCTCTCGGGGATTTATGGCAATCAACACCCGCCTGGGGCTTTCCTTACGTTTCGAGCGGCCTCGCGCCGGGGCCGGACTATGCGCCCTATCTGGCGGGCTCGATGGCGCAGACGGTCGGCGGCCTCGGGTTTTACGGCATGTGGAACGACGCCATTTACGCCGAACTGACCGGCTACATGGCCCTGCCCGACAATATCCAGCGGCCGCTCGGCGAGACCGTTTCCGGCGCCGACCATCTTTCCGGCGTCAACCCCTACTGGCGGCTTGCGTACCAGAAGACGCTCGGCCCCAACTATTTCTCCGTCGGCACGTTCGGCATGGACACGAAACGTTATCCGTCGGACACCCGTCAGGACGGCACGGACACCCTGCTCGATACGGCGCTGGACGCAACCTATCAGTACACCACGCCGGACATGAACCATGCCTTCTCGCTCTACGCCTCGGCGCTGCACGAGCATCAGGACCTCGGCGCGACCCATGCGCTGGGAAGCTCGACCAACACGACCGACACGCTGAACCAGTACAGCGAGAATGCGTCCTATTACTACAAGAACACCTACGGGCTCACGGTGAAGCGCTTCGACATCACCGGCAGCGCGGACGCCGGCGCCTACGCCAACACCGGCAAGCCCGATAGTGCCGGATGGACGTTCCAGGCCGACTATACGCCGTGGGGCAAGGAGGGCGCGCCGTTCGGCCCCAACGTCAACGCGCGGTTCTTCCTGCAATACACGATGTATAACAAGTTCGACGGCGCAAGCTCGAACTACGACGGCGCGGGCCGTAGCGCAGCGGACAACAATACGCTATACTTCGGCACATGGCTGGCCTTCTGACGACAAAAAGGAGATGACATGAGAGCTGACCGTCTGGCGAAAACCGCCGTTTTTGCGGTTCTTCTGGGGATGAGCTTAAGCGCGGGCGCGGCGCGGGCCGCGACCTACCACTATATCGGGGACAACGGCAAAACCATGAACCCGCCGCCGGCGGGCTGGACGTCGGCCGTGCCGCTGATCGCCAAGGCCGATGTGGCGGCGGGCAAGAGTTATGTGCAAGGCACCTGCGGTGCCTGCCATACGCTGACCGAAGGCGGCGGTACGCGCTTCGGCCCCGACCTGTGGAACATCGTCAACCGACCGCACGCGCACGTGACCGATTTCAATTATTCGACGGCCATGAAGAGCATGCAGATGCGCCCGTGGACTTACGAGGAACTGGACAGCTTCCTGTTCGCGCCGCAGATCCACGCACCTGGCACGCGCATGCCGTTCGGCGGGATCAAGGATACGCAGCAGCGCGCCGACGTGATCGCTTACCTGCGCACGCTTTCTGCCCATCCCGCGCCGCTGCCGCGGAAGTAGGCGACGGACGTCCGGAACTTCATGACATGAAAATGGCGCGGGGCCGAAAGCCGCCGCGCCATTTCTATTATTCCCTTCAGTGA
>JAGXAX010000290.1 GCA_018971405.1 Alphaproteobacteria bacterium
GCCTGATCGAACAGGGCCTTGCGCTTCTTTTCGATGACTTCCTTGTAGCGCTCCTTTTTCTCGGAGCGCGCCAGCATCGGCAGCGCGAAGGCCAGAAACGAAACCGCGGCGGCGATCGCGCTCAGGAACACGACGTAGACGTTGGAGTCGAGATTTAAAAGCGTTTCCATGCCCTGCTAAATCCTGAAATTGATCATCTGCCGCATCATCAGCACACCGAGCGACATCCAGAAGACGCACCCGCCCAGCATGAATTTTCCCGTGTGGTTGGTGAACAAAAGACCGACGTACTCGGGCCGCGCCAGATAGAGCCCTGTGATCACCACCACCGGCAGCGCGCCAATGATCGCCGCGGAGGACTTGGCCTCTGACGACAGGGCCTGTACCTTCCGCCGCAGTTTGAAGCGCGCGCGGATGACGCCGGAAAGGTTGTACAGCACTTCGCTCAAGGAACTGCCCGTTTCGCTCTGGATCTGCAGGGCCGTCGCGAACATCTGCACCTCGGACAACGGCACGCGCCGCGCCATCATCAGCGCCGCCTCGCCGATAGGAACGCCGATTTTCTGGTTCTCGTACATGCGCAGCATTTCCTCTTTCAGCGGCCCCTGAAACTCGCGCGACGTCATGGCGATCGCCTCCGACATCGGCATGCCCGCCTGCAGCAGGCGGGCCATCGCGTCGAGCGCGTCAGCGAACTCCTTGAGGAATTTTTTCTGGCGGCGCTTCGCCTTCCATTTGAGGAAGAACTTCGGAAGGCCGAAAAACGCGACGATGGCACAGAAGAACCTGCCGATGGCGGGCCAGTGCGTCAGCAGCGTCAGCAGCAGCCAGACGACGACGGTGAACGCGGCCGCGGCGGTCCAGTAGCGCGACACCGGAGCTTCGATGCCCGCCTGTTGCAGCAGCTCGCGTATGGTCATCCTGTCCTTTTTCTTTTCCTGCCGCTCGCCGCTCGCCTCCTTGAGCTTGCGGGCGATGTCGGCGCGCTGGCGGGCCATATCCTTGCCGCCGTCCGCTTCCTTCCGCGTGCCGCGGGTGATGACCGAGAAAGCGCGGTTGCGGCGCTGTTTCCGCTGGCTCATGACGACCGCGAACGCCACGGCGCCCAGCAGGAGAGAGAAGACAAGGGTGAGGACGAGCGTCAGGACCATGCTAGCCGCCATATGCCTCCCCCATCACGTCGAGCAGTTTCTTTTCCAGACCGAACTGCCGCGCGCGCTCGTAGATCATCGGCCGGAGACCGGTCGATTTCTGCCTGCCGATGATGCGGCCGTATTCGTCCTCTCCCTCGTACTCGAATCGGAAGAGGTCCTGCATGGTGACGACCTCGCCTTCCATGCCGGTGATTTCGGTGACATGCGTCACCTTGCGCGAGCCGTCGCGCAGGCGCTGCACCTGAATGATGACGTTGACCGCGGAGGCGATCTGCTCGCGCACCGCCGCGGTCGGCAGGTTGAGGCCGCCCATGGCGATCATGTTCTCCATCCGCGTCAGCGCCTCGCGCGGGTTGTTGGCGTGCACCGTGCCCATCGAGCCGTCATGGCCGGTGTTCATCGCCTGCAAAAGGTCGAAAGCCTCCGGCCCCCGCACTTCGCCGACGATGATGCGGTCGGGGCGCATCCGCAGACAGTTCTTGATGAGGTCGCGCATCTTGACTTCGCCGACGCCTTCGAGGTTGGGCGGACGGGTTTCGAGGCGCACGACGTGCGGCTGCTGCAACTGCAATTCGCAGGCGTCCTCGCAGGTGATGACGCGCTCGCCCGTACTCATGTAGCGCGTCACGCAGTTGAGCATCGTCGTCTTGCCGGAACCGGTGCCGCCAGACACGAGTACGTTGGCACGGCAGGCGCCGACAATCTTGATCATTTCCGCGCAGGCGGGTGTCATGGCCTTGAATTCGAGCAGCTTGTCGAGGGTGAGCTTTTCCTTGGTGAACTTCCGGATGGTCATCGTGCAGCCGTCGACCGCAAGCGGCGGGATGATGACGTTGACGCGTGAGCCGTCGGGCAGGCGCGCGTCGCAGATCGGGCTGGATTCATCGACACGCCGACCGATCACGCCGACGACACGCTGGCAGATGGTCAGCAAATGCTGGTTGTCGCGGAACTCCACGGGCGAGCGCTGGATTTTGCCTTTCAATTCGACGTAGACCGTCTTCGGCCCGTTGATCATGATGTCGGCGATGCCGTCCTGCGCGAGCAATTCCTCCAGCGGCCCGAAGCCGAGCATGTCGTCCGCCGCTTCCTTGGCGATCTGCGCGAGTTCTGCGGGCGTGACGTCGAGACCGCGGAACTGGCCGATTTCCTGCACGGCAGAGAGAATTTCGGCGCGCGCGGCTTCCGCATCCATCCGCGCCAATGATTTCAGGTCGATCCCGTCGCGCAAATCCGTCCAGATCCGCTTGCGCGCCCGCTCCATGCGCGGGTTGGATGCCGCGGCGACCTGCGCGGCGGACGCCTGCTGCTGTTCCGCCGACGGCTTGGGTTTGGGCGCGGGTGGCGGCGTTTCGGCGGGCGCGGGCGCAACGGTTCCTTCAGGTTTGGATT
>JAGXAX010000291.1 GCA_018971405.1 Alphaproteobacteria bacterium
AACGTTTTCGAAACCCACGATCAGGCCGAGGCCGACGCGCGGCGCATGATCGACGTCTACCGCGAATTTTACGAAGACTACATGGCCGTGCCGGGCTACATCGGCGCGAAGACGCCGGACGAGCGCTTCCCCGGTGCAATCGAGACCTACACCATCGAGGCCTTCATGCAGGACGGCAAGGCGCTGCAGGGCTGCACCTCGCACAACCTCGGTCAGACCTTCTCCAATTCCGCCGACATCAAGTTCCTCGACCGCGACGGCACGCTGAAGCACGCGTGGACCACGTCGTGGGGCTTGTCCTCGCGCACGGTCGGCGCGCTGATCATGGTGCATGCGGACGACGACGGCATGGTGATGCCGCCGAAGCTCGCGCCCCATCAGGTCGCCATCCTGCCCATCGTCCGCGACGACGCGGACACGGACAAAATCCTCTCCTTCTGCGACGACCTGCAAAAGAAGCTGGCGGCGGCAGGCGTGACGGCGCGGACGGACAAGACGGAAGCCCGCTCGTCGGATAAAATGTGGACGGCGATCAAGAAAGGCGTGCCGGTGCGGGTCGAAGTCGGCGCGCGCGAAATCGCCGAAGGGCGGCTGACCTTCACGCGCCGCGACCTCGGCAAGGACGGCAAGAAGACGGTTTCCGTCGATGAATTCCTGTCATCGATCAACGGCGTTCTCGACCAGATGCAAAAAGACATGCTGGAACGCGCGAAAGCGAAGATGAAAGCCATGGTCACCGACATCTCCTCGCTCAAGGAAATGCGCGATTTCTTCGCGGCGGAAAAGACCGGCGGCGTGCGGATTGACTATGAGATGATACGGGATTCCGAAGAATTCGAGGCGATCAAGAAAGACTTTTCTGTCACGACGCGCTGCCTGCCTTTTGAAAACAAGGGACAAAAAGTCATCGTGGCGAAGGCGTATTGAAGCATGTCCTTCGCCTTTGAAAGAATGGTGGCGGGGCGGTACCTGCGCTCGAAGCGGCGCGAGGGGTTCATTTCCGTCATCGCGGGCTTTTCTTTCCTCGGCATATTGCTCGGCGTCGCGACGCTGATCATCGTCATGGCGGTGATGAACGGCTTCCGCGTCGAGCTGGTCGGGCGCATCCTCGGCCTCAACGGGCATATCAACGTCTATTCGCGCGTCGGCCCGCTCTACCCTTACGAACCCGTCATTCAAAAAATCGAAAAGATCCCCGGCGTGACGAGCGCGACGCCCTCCGTCGAAGGGCAGGCGCTGCTGACGGCCAACGGCATGGCGGGCGGCGTGGTGATCCGCGGCCTGACGCCGGAAGATTTTTTTAAAAAACCCATTCTCTCGACTTCGATACTCAGAAAAATGCCTGATGACAAAGGCTTCGGCGGCGACGAAGTGGCGATCGGGAAAAATCTGGCCGAGCAATTCCACATCGACATCGGCGACAGGCTGGTGCTGATCGCGCCCAAGGGCAAGACGACGCCCTTCGGCACCATCCCGCGCGACGAGAGCTTCATCGTCGGCTCGGTGTTCGACGTCGGCATGTACGAATACAACAGCGGCTTCGTCTTCATGCCGCTTGCGGCCGCGCAGCGGTTCCTCGATATGGGGCAGGGCGTCAGCACGATCGAGATCATGACGCCAGACCCGTCGCATTTCGGCGCGACGGAAGACGCGATCCGCGACCGCCTCTCCGCCGGTTACGCCGTCGCCGACTGGCGGAGCGACAACGCCGGCTTCTACAACGCGCTCGAGGTCGAGAGCAACGTGATGTTCCTGATTTTGACGCTGATCATCATCGTCGCGGCCTTCAACATCATCTCCAGCCTCATCATGCTGGTGAAGGACAAGGGGGCGGACATCGCCATTTTGCGCACCATGGGCGCGACGCGCGGCATGATCGTCCGCATCTTCCTTTACACAGGTTCCGCCATCGGCATCGGCGGCACGGCGGCGGGGGCGGTGACCGGCGTGGTCTTCTGCCGCCATATCGAGCAGATCCGCGAATGGCTGCAGGGGCTTTTGCACCGCAACCTCTTCAACGACGAAATCTATTACCTCACCAAGCTGCCCGCGAAGATGGACCCGCACCAGACGGTCCTGATCATCGTTTTGTCCCTGGCGCTGTCGTTCCTCGCGACGATCTATCCCGCGTGGCGCGCGGCGCGGCTCGACCCCGTGGAGGCGCTGCGCCGTGAGTAGTGAGGTTTTGCGATTGAAAGACATCCGCCGCAGCTTCAGGCAGGGCGGGCAGACGCTGGAAGTCTTAAGCGGCGTGAACCTCTCCATATCCCGCGGCGAGATCGTCGCGCTGCTGGGGCCGAGCGGCTGCGGCAAGACGACGCTGCTGCAAATCGCGGGGCTGCTGGAAAACCCGACGAGCGGGGAAATCTTCATCAACGGAACAAAAGTGCAAAGCGGCGCCGACAAGCAGCGCACGGATTTGCGCCGCACGCAGATCGGCTTCGTCTACCAGTTTCATCACCTGCTGCCGGATTTCACGGCGCTGGAAAACCTGCTCCTGCCGCAATATATCGCGGGCACGGGCAAAAAAGAGGCGCTGCACCG
>JAGXAX010000292.1 GCA_018971405.1 Alphaproteobacteria bacterium
ATACAATTCAAAATTTACATAGGACGGAGTGCATCTTGAAGAAAAATAACAATAACAACAGGTTGCCGAATATCGATTTTTTCTACCCCGAGGAAAAGCTGGCCGTATTCATTGACGGAGCAAACTTGTATGCAGCCGCTAAAAACCTCGATTTTGACATAGACTACAAGCGCCTTTTAAGCTGGATTTCGGCACAGAGCCGACTCGTGCGCGCCTTTTATTACACGGCGCTGATCGAGGATCAGGAATACTCCCCCATCCGCCCGCTGATCGACTGGCTGGACTACAACGGCTACACTATGGTCATCAAGCCCGCCAAGGAATTCACCGACCATACCGGACGCCGCAAAATCAAGGGCAATATGGATATCGAGCTCGCCATCGACATGATGGAGCTTGCAAGCCGCGTCGACCATATCGTGCTGTTCTCCGGCGACGGCGACTTCCGCCGCCTGATCGAATCCGTCCAGCGGCGCGGCGTGCGCGTCACCGTCATCTCCACGACCCGCACCCAGCCGCCGATGGTGGCCGACGAACTGCGCCGTCAGGCCGACCATTTCATCGACCTGATCGACCTCGCCGATTTCATCGAACGGGCGGACTCGGGCACCCCGACGGCGCAAATCGTCTCCGACGGCACGCTTTAAGCCGCAATTTCCGTCCGGCTATTGCCCATGGCGTTTTCGAGCGCGGCAATCGCTTCCGTGAGCGGCGGCCGCAGCGCCTCCGCGTCGCGGATGACTTTTTCCACCAGCGCAACCGCCGATTCCAGCGGCACGTCCGGCGCGATGTTGATGTATTCCTGCTCGGCAGGCAGCGCCGCATAGAGTTTGGAAAGCCGCGCCGCCAGTTTCATGTCCAGCAGCGAGAGCTTGCCGACGCTCGCCTCGAACACCGCCTTGCTCAGGGAAGGGTGCTTTTGCACGATATCGCCCGCCTGCTTGTATTTCGGCGTCTCCGTTGTGCTTTTCAGGCTCTCCAGCATCTCGCCGTAAATCGTCAGGAACGCCTCGATCCGGTTCTTGTTTCCTCTCAGTTCCCCTTCCAGCGTCGAGGCGAGGACATGCCGCTCGCGCGCCGTCAGCCGGTCTTCCTTGTCGCGTGACTGCGCGTATTCCTCGCGCTGCTGCGTTTCAAGCCCCTTGAGTCTGAAATGCATGACGAGAACCATCAGCAAGACGGCCCCGGCGGGCAAAACGTCCAGAAACGCACGGAGGCCCTGCGACATACCCTTGCCGCGCGACACGACCTGGCGCCAGATGCCTGCGGCGTTGTGCCGCGCCGACCGCTCCGCCTCCATGTAGGCAGGAACGGAGCCGACGTCCTGCCGCCGGTCGAGGACGACATAGCCCCGGCCCAGCAGCGCGAGGCCGATATCCTCGCCGTCCGCGGCGGCGCAGCGCGCCACCGTATAGACGGGCGTGCCGCCGACTTCCTGACAAGTGACGGGCGCGCCGCCGATCAGCCTGTCCATCAGGTCGAGCGCTTTCAATTCAAGCACCGGAGACATGACGGGCCTTATGCCCCACAGCCGGATCGTCATCCCCTGCCCCTGCAGCGTCACCGGATCGACCGCCGCCGCCGTGCGGGTGACCCTGCCGGTATCCGCCCGCGCCGCGACCGACGGCGCGATGAAAAATGCGGCCGCGAGGCAGCCGAGAAACAAATGCTCCAGTAGCAATGATCCGCGCATGATTTCGCCCTTCCCCCGCATCAATACCTGATCTTGTCCGCCTTCTTTTCCCATTCCCCGAACACTTCCAGCGCTTCTCCGGACAGCAGGCGGAGCGTCTGTTTTTCGCGTTTTTCCAGCGGCAGCGCCACTTCGCGGTAGAGGAAATCGTCGTCAAAGCCGATCGCCGCCGCGTCCTTGCGCGTGTTGGCGTAGTAGATGCGCCCGATCCGCGCCCAGTAAATCGCCGCAAGGCACATCGGGCACGGCTCGCAACTGGTGTAGATGTCGCAGCCGTCGAGGGAAAAATCGTTTTCGGCCGTGCAGGCGGCGCGGATCGCGGTGACTTCGGCGTGCGCCGTCGGGTCGTTCGCCGACGTCACCCTGTTCCAGCCCTCGCCGATGATCCTGTCGCCCTTGACGATCACCGCGCCGAAAGGCCCGCCCGCGCCCGCGTTCATCTTCTCGCGCGACAAGGAGATGGCGCGGCGCATGAATTCCTTCTGCCGTTCGGGAATATCCATGCTATTTCACCGTTTCATGCGGGCGCGGCGGCGCGGTTTTTTTGTCCGCATCGTCTTTCGGCGCATGATAGGCGAAGGTCAGCGCGCCTTCTTTCGCGTCGATGCTGACGGCGCCGCCCCTGACGAGCCTGCCGAACAGCAATTCGTCGGCCAGCGGCTTCTTGACATGTTCCTGAATGACGCGGGCAAGCGGCCTTGCGCCCATCGCGGGATCATAGCCCTTTTTGCCGAGCCATTGCCGCGCGGCATCGCTCAACTCAATGGTCACGCCGCGGTCGCCGAGTTGCGCTTCGAGCTGCATGATGAACTTGTCCACGACGCGGCCGATGGTTTC
>JAGXAX010000018.1 GCA_018971405.1 Alphaproteobacteria bacterium
CCCGCGGCTTCGCCCACATCGGCGTGGTGCGCGCGCTGAAAAGGCACGGCATCGTGCCGACGGTCGTCTCCGGCACGTCGATGGGCGCGTTGGTCGGCGGCGCCTACCTCTCCAACAAGCTCGACAACGTCGAGGAATGGGCCTACGCGCTGACGCGCTCCAAGGTTCTCTCCTATCTCGATTTCAGCCGCGGCGTGCTGACCGGCGCGGGCGGGATCATCGGCGGCGAAAAGCTCGTCAAGCTGATGCTCGACAATTTCGGCGAGATCCGCGCCGAAGACCTCGCCTATCCCTTCACCGCCATCGCGACCGATCTCGTCACCGGCCACGAAGTATGGCTCCGGCGCGGACGGCTGGTCGACGTGATGCGCGCCTCCTTTTCGCTGCCCGGCGTCTTTCCGCCCGTGCCGTTCAACGGCCGCTGGCTGATCGACGGCGCGCTGGTCAATCCCGTGCCGGTCTCGGCCTGCAACGCGGGCGGCGCGCGCATGACGATCGCGGTCAACGTCAACGGCGACATCATCGGCAAGGTCAAGCGCCCGGGCGACAAAATTCCGACCGTGGCGGGCTTCGACCTGCTCAGCGTCGCGGGGCCGCATACCGAGGACGTGAAGAAATCCGGCCTCATCAACCGCATCTTCCGCCGCGAGGCCGACCATCCGAGCGTCTTCGGCGTGATGATCTCCTCTCTCAACATCGTGCAGGACAGGCTCTCGCGCTCCCGCCTCGCGGGCGACCCGCCCGACGTGCTGATCACGCCGCGCATCGGCCATATCGGCCTGATGGAGTTCGACCGCGCGGAAGAACTGATCGCCGAGGGCGAGGCCGCGGTCGAGCGCGCCGTGCCCGACATCAAGGCCGCCTACGCCGTCCTCTGCACTGAATACAACGAGGCCGAGGAAGCCACCGGCCTCGCGCCAGAAGGCTACAAGCCCTGATCTGAAATTACTCTTTCATCCTCGCGCGTTCGCGCTCTCTTAAAGCCGCTTCAGGCGTCTGCCAGACGAGGCCGTCGAGCACCCACGTCGGGCGGATGCCGCCGTAGCCAAGCGCCAGCTGCTCCATCATCTTGCGCTTTTGCCCGGGCAGCATGCCGGGCTTGAAGGCCGCGGCATGGATGCCCGCGGTGATGAAGGCGGTGTCGAGATCGGCGGAGGCCCCGCCCGCGATGTCATGCTGGATGCTGTCGCCGATGACAAGGATGCGCGACGGGATAACGTCGTCGAAAAGCGTGAGGCAGTAGCGGAAGATCGTCTTGTGAGGCTTGCCGATGTAATGCACCGCCCCGCCCAGTTCGTTGTAGCGCGCCGCGACGGCGCCGGGGCCTGGCGCGCGCTCGTGGCCGTAGAGCGTCACCATGTCGGGGTTGGCGCAGATCATCGGGATGCGCTTCGCGGCGGCGGCCTTGAAGACGGGGTCCATGTCCTCGAGCTTCTTCGTCGCGGCGTCGAAACTGTTGATGAGGATGAAGTGCGCGTCCTCGACGTTTTCCACCGGCACGGCGTCGAGGCCGGAAAGCAGCCCCCTGTCGTCTGGGCGCGAGATCATGTAGCAGTTCGGCCCGAGGCCCTTGAAAGGCGCGTCCTTCTTCTCCTTCAGCCCCTGCCATGCGACCTCGCCCGCGGTGACGACCGCCTTGTAGAGCCCGGGCTTGATGCCGAGCTTTTTGAGGCGTTCGACGTTGTCGTCGGCGCGTTTGGCGGAGTTGGAGAGGATGACGACTTGCTTCTTGCGGGCTTTCAAATGGTTCAGGCTGTCGATGACGCTTTCATAAGGCTGGAGCCCGTTGTGCAGCACGCCCCACTGGTCGAGAATAAACCCGTCGTAGGAATCCATCAGTTCGTAAAGACCCTGAGAAAAAGTCATGTTGCTCATGCGCTGCGGTTCCCCTGTTCAAGACTGCTCAGGCTTCCAGTTTACCAAAGCAATTCTTAAATTTCTCTATTTCCGTTTCCCGTTCGGAATCAGTATAGGGAATTTCCCCCTGCGCCGTCCAGACGGGCTTCGGCCAGGCGGGGTCGTCTTTGAACCGCGCGAAAACGTGGACATGCAGTTGCGGCACCATGTTGCCGTAGGCGGCGATATTGATTTTATCGGCTTTATGGAGAGATTGCAGCGCCTGCGCGGCGCGGGAAATTTCACGCATCAGTTGCATCTGGTCGTCCGGCGCAAGCTCGAAAATTTCCCGAATCTTATCGCGCTTCGGCACAAGATAAAGCCATGGCCATGTCTTGTCGTTTTTGAGGCAGACACGGCACAAATCCCAGTCCGCGATGAAGGACGAACTGCCCGCCAGCCTCTCATCGAGGACGAAGCCCGCCACTTTTATTCAATATCGACCGGAACGCCCGGCTTGTATTTGGCGACGCGCACGCCGAGCGCGGACTTGATGTGGCTGACGTTCGGCGCGGACGACAGGTGCTGCGTCAGGAAGGCCTGATAGGCGCCCCAGTCCTCGGCGACGATCTTGAGGATGTAATCGGCCTCGCCGGAGACGAGATAGCATTCGCGCACCTGCGGCCAGCTGCGCACGAGGTCCTCGAACTTCTTCTGGTCGTGCTCGGACTGGTGCGCGAGCCCGACCTGCGCGAAGACAGAAACGCCGTAGCCCAACGAGACCGGATCGATGTCGGCGTGATAGCCCTTGATCACGCCCGCCTCCTCCAGCGCGCGCACGCGGCGCAGGCAGGGCGGGGCGGAAATGCCCGCGCGCTCCGCCAGTTCGACGTTGGTCATGCGCCCGTTTTCCTGCAGGTCGTTGAGAATTTTGCGGTCGATTCTATCCAGTTTGACTTTGGCCATCTTTGAAACACTCTTGAAAATTGATAGGATTAAAAAGAAACACGAATGTAATAATATTATACTATTTTATATTCAAGCGAAATATTCATTTCCTTAGGCTTTATTTATATTTCCTTTGCCGATTGGCAATTGCCCCGTGATAGCCTATGATCCGGACGCTTTATGGAGTTATATATTTGACAGAATCAATAAAAACCTGCTGGATCATCACCGGCGGCGACACCGGCACGGAAAACCAGTGCATCGGCCTCGCCGAGGCGCTGGGGCTCGCGGCCGACGTCAAGCGGCTGAAGCTCAAAACCCCGTGGCGGCAGCTGAGTCCGTGGTTTCGCCTCGGATTCGGCCATGCGCTCGCGCGCGGCAGCGCCTCTCTCGACCCGCCGTACCCCGACCTGCTCATCGCCAGCGGGCGCAAAAGCATCGCCGCCGCGCTGCACGTCAAGAAACGGAGCGGCGGCAAAACCTTCCTCGTGCAGGTGCAGGACCCGCGCTATTCGCCCCGAAGCTTCGACCTCATCGTCGCGCCGCAGCACGACCCCGCGCGGGGGCCGAACGTCATCCTCACCACCGGCGCGACGCACCGCGTGACGGGGGAAAAAATAAAAGCGGAAATGGAAAAATTCAAAGGCGTGCTGGAGCGGCTGCCGCATCCGCGCGTCGCGGTACTGATCGGGGGGCTCAGCAAGGGCCACCGCATGACGCGCGCCGTCACGGAAAAACTGGCCGCGCAGCTGCTGGCGCTGGTGAAAGAAAAAAAAGCGTCCTTGATGATCACCGCCTCGCGCCGCACGGGGGAGGAAAACGCTGCGTTCCTGCGTGAAACGCTCCGGAGCGAAAACATTTATTTCTGGGACGGAAAAGGCGGCAACCCCTATTTCGCCCTGCTGGGATACGCCGACCATATCATCGTGACGGAGGACAGCGTCTCGATGGTCTCCGAAGCGCTCTCCACCGGCAAGCCCGTCCACGTCGCGGCACTGAAGCATGCGCCGGGCGGCGCGGCACGGCACGACCTTTTTCACAAAATGCTGCGCGATCAAGGCTATACGCGGCCGTTCGCCGGCACGCTCGAGACATGGCCATACGCGCCGCTGCGTGATACAATGAATGTGGCAAACGAGATTCGAAAAAAACTCCGCATGAAGGGATAAAACATGTCGAAAACACACACCACCAAAGTGCTGATCATCGGCTCCGGCCCCGCGGGCTACACCGCCGCGATCTACGCCGCGCGCGCGGACCTGAAGCCGCTGCTCGTTTCCGGCATGCAGGAGGGCGGGCAGATGACCATCACCTCCGACGTGGAGAATTTTCCCGGCTTCGAGGACCCCGTGCAGGGGCCGTGGCTGATGGAGCAGATGAAAAAACAGGCCGAGAAAGTCGGCACGGCGATGATCACCGACACCATCGTCTCCATCGACCTCAAATCGAATCCCAAGAAGGCGGTCGGCGACGGAGGTGACATTTACCTCGCCGACGCCGTGATCATCGCCACCGGCGCGCAGGCGAAATGGCTCGGCCTGCCGTCTGAGGAAAAATACAAGGGCAAGGGCGTTTCCGCCTGCGCCACCTGCGACGGGTTTTTCTACAAGGGTAAGGAAGTGATCGTGGTCGGCGGCGGCAACAGCGCGGTCGAGGAGGCGCTGTTCCTCACCAACTTCGCCTCCAAAGTCACCGTCATCCACCGCCGCGACGAATTCCGCGCCGAAAAGATCATGCAGGACAGGCTCTTCAACAACCCGAAGATCAGCGTCATCTGGGACAGCGCGCTCGAAGAAGTAACCGGCGACGGGAAAGGCGTCACTGGCGCAAAAATCAAAAACCTCAAGACCGGCGCGGTGACGGATCTCAAGACCGACGGCGTCTTCATCGCCATCGGCCACAAGCCCGCGACGGAGCTCTTCAAGGGGCAGGTCGATATCGACAAGGAGGGCTACATCGTCACCAAGCCCGACTCGACGGAAACCAACATCCCCGGCGTTTTCGCCGCGGGCGATGTGAAGGACAAAAAATTCCGCCAGGCCGTCACGGCGGCGGGGATGGGCTGCATGGCAGCGCTCGAAGCGGATAAATACATCGCCCATCTCGAACACGCGCACAAAAACAACCACAAAGCCGCGCCGCAGCAAAAGCAGCCGAAAGCCGGATAAGGCGGCAGGCGGGCGGGGCGACCGCGCGGCCTGTTTTCGCGCCGCCTGCGGATTGTGCCTGCCGCGTGCCGGAAATATCCCCGTCCTTTACGAACACGCCGGAAAGCGAAAGTTCAATCCTGCCGCGCGCGCCAGCGGCGGCCGCGCTTCTGCCGCCGCTCCTGCCGTTGCGGCTGTTGCGCCTGCTGATGCATTTGCCGCTGCTGCGGCTGGCTCTGTTGCACCGGCTGCTGCGTTTGCGTCTGCCGCATGTCCTGCCGGTGCTGCTGCCGCCAGGCGCTCCAGCGTTGGCGCCACATTTGCGTCCGGTTTTCCTCCATCTTGCGCCTGTCCGCCTGATCCCCGCCGCGCTGGCCGCTCCGGTTCTGGCCGTTGAAGCCCTGCCGGTTCTGCCGGCGGGGGCCGCGGCCCTGCGCCTGCCCGTCCGCCGCGCGGCGGGCGGCGATGTTGTGCAGCCACTGCGGATGCGCGCGGCGGACGTAAGCGCCGTAAGTCTGCCTGAATTCCGGCTGGCGGCTCTGGATCGCCTGCATGCGGCGCAGGGCGTCCGCATAATGCGCGAGTCGCACCGTCGCCGCGAGGCGGTTGAGCCGCGCCGCGCTCCAGACCGCCGCGGGCGCAGGCCGCGAGAACCTGTTCAGCACCGATGTGCCTTCACCCTTGTTGACGAGCTGCTCGCCGCCGTCGGTCTTGAGCGACACCTGCCCCTCGGCCACCACAACGTCATACTGGCCGTCCGCCGGCCCGCCCCAGAAGTCCGTGCCGCGGATGCCGATAGATCCGACCGGCGTGTTCACCTGCACATCGGGGTTCGCGCGGTGGCCGATCAGCCCGCTCACGTATTCGAACGCGCCCTCGATGGTATAGGCGGCGTTGTTGTTGGCGCTGGTATCGTCATCGGGGTCGTAGACGTATTTGTCGATTTTGAGCAGCGCATTGGCCGAGAGGACGACGTTCGTATTGTCGATGAAGAGGATGAACACCCGCGCGTCCGCCCCGGTCTGCACGATATCGTTGAGATAGACCGGCATGTTGACCGTCACGGCGGCGGGCATGCCGCCGACGGGCGTGATGGCGGCGGAACCTTCAACGTCAAGAACGGTGCCGATGCGCCCGTCCTTCGCGGCCGTCTCCTGCGGCACGGGCGGCTGGACGATCTGCGCCTCCGCCCGCGCGGGCGCCGCCAGAAGGCACAACACAACGGCCAAAAACCCGAAACGCCTCAGCATCGAACATCTCCCGTCACAAAAAAACTACCCCCGCAAAAGGAACAAAACCCATTCCGGCTTGTGCGCCGCCAGCGCCGCAACGGCGACGGTGACGGCGGCGACGGCGGGTAAAACGAGCAGCCCCTGTTTTCCCACCCCGGGGCGGAAAGTATCCAGCCCGCCCGTGGCCTCCGCCAGCACGGACGGCGGCAGCATTTTCCGCAGCGCCGTTCCCGCCATGAGGCGGATCAGGAACAAAGCCGCAAAAACGCCGAGCAGCCCCTCGCCGGCATCGACAAGGGTAATATATCGCTCCATTCCCTTTTCCGCCAGCGCCGTAAAAAGGCGCAAGCGCAGCGGCGTCATGTAATAGCCCGCCGCCAGCGCCCCCGCCAGAACCGCGCCGAGGCAAAGCCCTTGCGTGCGCGGGCCGTTGCCGAGTGCGGAAAGCGCCCGCGCCGCCGCGCCAACCGCCGCCCGCGCGTACTTGTCCGAGAGGGCGGGCGCATAATCGCGCGCCAGCGCCTGATAGACGGCTTTTTTCGGGCGCGCCGCGACTTCCGCCAGCGCGCGGCGCGCCAGCTTGTACTTGCAGGCGGTGGCGACGAGCGCCGCCGCCGCCAGCGGGCCTTTGGAAAGCTTGGTCAAGGCCGCGATGCCGGGCTTGACGAACGGGTCGAGCACCGGCTCCATCTCGCAAATGCGCCCCTGCAGCCCCGCGACCGTGGCAGGAACGGCCTTTCCGGCAACGGAAAAATCCACGGCGGCGACGGGAAAGCAGGCGACCCCGTCGACGACGAGGTCTTTTTCCCGCAACTCCGGCACCTGCCAGTAGACTTCGGCGTGCTTGCGGGCAACGAGCTTTGCCGCCTTTTCCCCGCCCAGTTTTTCCGCCAGCGCCTTCACCTCCGCCGGCACCTTGCGCCAGTCGATCTCGAACCGGCAGAGCGCTTTGACGCTTATGCCGTAGACGACCGTCTGCGCGCCGCTCTGCCCGCAGGCGGCGCAGGCCGTCCGTCCCTGCCCGCTGCAGGCCTGGCAGGCCGATTCCCTGCCGCCGTTACAGGCCGGGCAGACGGTCTTGCCCGAGCGCTGGCAGGTCTGGCAGGGGGTGCTGCCGCCCGCGCCGTCCGGCACCATGCCCGCGCCGCGGCAAGCGAAACAGGCGGTAAAGCCTTGTCCGCGGCAGTTCTGGCACGGCACGCGCCCCGTGCCGCGGCAGGGCGCGCAAGACACGCTGCCCTCCCCGCCGCACTGCGGGCAGGAGGAGATCACCGAAAAGGTTTTCGCGGCGGATTTGACCGCCAGCGTCGTCTCCGCCATGCCGAACCCTTCACCCGCGCCGCGGCGCACGGGTTCGAAGATTTCCTGCCGCGTCGTCTCGCCCTGCAAAAAGACCGGCATCAGCGCGGCGGCGGCGGCCAGCACCTCGGCCTCGCTGCTGAGCACCTCGCCCCGCGGATTCTGCCCGTTGATCTGCGACTTGGCGATCTCCGGCGCGAGCGTGATCGTGATCGCGGCGGGGATGAGATGGATATCCGTTTCGCCCTTGAGCAGGCGCACCTGATCGGCCCTGAGCCCGTTGCCGTCGGCGAGCGCCGCCAGCACCGTCAGGGCTTTTTGCGGAATTTCGCGGTAGGCGGTTTCGACCTCGCGCGGCAGCTTGAAGGCCTCGGTCATTTTTGCGCGCCCGCCATGCGGCGCAGCGCCAGATAAACGATGAAGGCGATGCCGAAACCGATGAACCACGCATAGTTATAAAGATCGACGAGCATCTGCGGCACGGCGGACGCCGCCAGCAGCTTCACCTGCACGAGAAAGCCGGGCAGACTCGGCAGAACGCCCGCGACCAGCGCGACGACGGCGGCAGGGCTGAAACTGCCGTAACGGCCGTCCTGTTTATAAAGGTCTTTCAACGCCAGATCGCGCTTCCGCCAGACGAAATAATCCGCGATCAGGATGCCGCCGACCGGCCCCAATAATGCGCTATAGGCGATCAGCCACGTGAAAATGTAGCCGTTGGGGTCGGCGATCAGCTTCCACGGCATCATCAGGATGCCGATGACGCCGGTGATAAGCCCGCCCGTGCGGAAGGAGATTTTTCGCGGCGCGAGATGGGCGAAGTCGTTCGCGGGGGAGACGACGTTGGCGGCGATGTTGGTCGCGAGCGTCGCAACGGCGAGCGCGAGCATGGCGAACGCCAGCACGACGGGGTTTTTGAAATGCGTCAGCACATCCACCGGATTCCACAGCGTTTCATGGTAGATGACCGCAGTCGCCGAGGTGACGGCGACACCGATGAAAGCGTAAAGCGCCATGGTCAGCGGCAGGCCGAACGCCTGCCCGAGCGCCTGATCCTTCTGACTGACGGCATAGCGCGAAAAATCCGGAATATTGAGCGAGAGCGTCGCCCAGAAACCCACCATGCCGGTCAGCGCCGGAAAGAAGTAGCCCCAGAATTGCCCCGCCTTCGCGCCGCCGGCGACAAAAGCGGAAGGCTGCGAAAGCATCGGCCCGAAGCCGCCCGCCTGAACATAGGCCCAGCCAAGCAGCAGCAGGCCGAGGGCGACCAGCAACGGCGCCTTGATGTTGAGCAGAAAGCGGATGGTGTCGATGCCTTTGTAAATCACCCACATGTTGACGCCCCAGAAGAGCATGAAACAGGCGAACTGCCCCGCCGTGATGCCGAACCAGTTGTGCGCGGGCGCTACGTGCAGGCCGAAGAGCACGGCGCAGATGCGGTAAATCGCGTCGCCGCCGATCCACGCCTGGATGCCGAACCAGCCGCAGGCGACCAGCGCGCGCAGCAGGGCGGGGATGTTCGCGCCCTTCACCCCGAAGGCGGCGCGGCAATAGACCGGAAAAGGTATGCCGTATTTCGTGCCGGCGTGGGCATTGAGAATCATGGGCACGAGGACGATGAGGTTGCCGAGGAAGACCGTCGCCACCGCTTGCCGCCAGTCCATCCCGCCGCCGATCAGGCTCGAGGCCAGCATGTAGGTCGGGATGCAGGCCGACATCGAGATCCACAGCGCGGCGAAGCTGGGCGCCCGCCACTTGCGCCCCGCGGCGGGAACGGGCGCGAGGTCGGCGTTGCAATGGCCTTCGGCCCGCAGCTCCTGATGTTCGAATTCGGACAGTTCCGCGATCATCGAGGCCATGTCGATCTCCCTTTTTCATGATTAAAGGAGAGTCAGCCCCCGAAAGCAAGGTCAAATCTATTCCACGACCGCGGCGGCCTTCTTGGAGAACGACCCGCGCATCAGCAGCGCGACCGGCGCGAGCAGGAGCATGACCGTCGCCGTGAGGCGGAAGGAATCGACATAACCCATAAGGCCGGCCTGCCGCTGCAGGTGCTGGTAAAGCAGGGCCTTGGCGGCAGCGGGCGCGGCGGACGGCGAAACGCCCGCAGCCTTCAGCAGGCTTTCATCATGCGCCAGAGCCTGCTGCGTGGCGAGGCTTGTCGCCGTCAGGTGCGCGCCCAGGTACGTCTGCCACATCTGCGTGTGGCGGGAGAAATAGGTGATGACCAGCGAAATGCCGAAGCTGCCGCCGAGGTTGCGGCAGAGCGAGTAGAGGGCCGACGCCTTGTTGTTCATGTGGCGCGACACCTGGCTGTAGGCCATCGTGCTGATGGGGATGAACAAAAACGGCAGCCCGCTCACCGTGAGAATGCGCATCGTGACGAATGTCCAGATGTCGGTCACGGGCGAGAAATGCGCGGTATAAAAAACCCCCGACCCGCACAGCAGGAAACCGGTCATGATGATGTAGCGCGGCTTGACGGCATGGATGAGCCGCGTCGTCAGAGGCGTCATCAGGATGACGGCGAGCGCCCCCGGCGAAAGCACCAGCCCCGCCCACGTCGCGTCGTAGCCGAAATAGGTCTGCACCAGCAACGGCAGGAGGATGCTGCTGCTGTAAAGCACGAAGCCCATGAAGAAGATCAATATGCAGGAAAGGCGGAAGGACGGGATCCCGAACAGCCTGAGCTGCACCATGGGGTTTTCCTGCCTCAGCATCCACCAGACGGCGCCGGCGAGCGCGGCAACGGCAAGAACGGTGAGGCCGAGAATGAAGTTGGAGCCGAACCAGTCGTCCTGCGTCCCCTTGTCGAGGATGATCTGCGTCGCGCCGATGCCGAGCGCGATCAGCAGAAAGCCGAAATAATCGACATTGCGCTTTTTTTGCGCCGACGCGTGCCCGTGCCCGGCATGCTCATGCGCCGTATGCTCGTGATAAAGGCGGTTGACGAGGAAGATCGCCAGCATCCCCACCGGCACGTTGATGAAGAAGATCCATCGCCAGCTGGCATTGTCGGTGATGAAGCCCCCCAATGTCGGCCCGATGACGGGGGCGACGATCATCGTCACCGCCGCGAGCGCGAAAGCCTTGGGCCGGTCCTCGACGGAGAAGACATCGAGCAAAATAGCGCTCTGCGTCGGCTGCAGCCCGCCGCCCGCCATGCCCTGCAGCAGGCGGAAGACGATGATCATCCACAACGACGTCGCTGAACCGCAGAAGAACGACGCCAGCGTGAAGCCAGCCATCGACAGCATGAAGTATTTCTTCCGGCCGATGACGTCGGCGAGCCAGCCGGACAGCGGCAGGATGATGGCGTTGGAGACGAGGTACGACGTCATCACCCAGGTGCTCTGGTCCTGCGAGGCGGCGAGGCTGCCGCCGATGTGCGGCAGGGAGACGTTGGTGATCGTCGTGTCCAGCACTTCCATGAAGGTGGCGAGGCTGACGGAAACCATCACCAGCCACGGGTTGTTGACCGGCGCTGCCGCCGCCTTCGCGCCGCCGGTCATTTTCCGACCGTGCCGCCGTCGACGCGCACCGTGACCTCGACCGACATGCCGGGCGCGACGGAAAGATCCGCCGGCGGCGGGTTGTCGAGGACGATCTTGACCGGCACGCGCTGCACGACCTTGACGAAATTGCCCGTCGCGTTTTCCGGCGGGAAGAGCGAGAGACGCGCCCCCGTGCCGGCCTGGATGCTGTCGACCCTGCCCGTCAGGCGCAAGCCGGGATAGGCGTCGACGTCGATCTTGACCGGCTGGCCGACGCGCATGTCGGCGAGCTGCGTCTCCTTGAAGTTGGCGACCACCCACAACTGCGGGTTCGAGACGGAAAGCAGCGCCTGCCCGGGCTCGACCAGCATGCCCGGCTCGACCGTGCGCGCGGTGATCTTGCCGTCCAGCGGCGCGACGATTTGCGTGTAGGAGAGGTTCTGCTCGGCGGCGGCGAGCGCGGCCTTGCGCCCGTTGACTTCGGCGAGCAGCATGCGCGTCTGCGCGTCCGAGGCGGCGATCGTCTCGGGCGAGGTTTCGGCGCTCTTCAGGCGCGCCTCGGCCGCTTCGAGGTTGGCGGCGGCGACTTTCTCCGCGGTGTTAGTCTGGTCGATCTGGCGCTCCGTAGCGGAAACGTTTTTCAGGCGGCGGTTGCGCGCCGCGTCCTTGATGGCGCGGGCGAGGTCGGCCTTGGCGGCCGTCACTGCGGCCTCGGCGGCGGCGAGGCCGGAGGGCGCCGACACCTTCGTGACGGCGAGGTTCTGCATCGCCGCGTCATATTGCGCTTCGGCGGCGGCGAGCGCGGCTTTCGCGCTGTCCACCGCGATCTGGTAATCCGTCGGGTCGATGGTCAGCAGGGTCTGGCCCTCCCTGACCGTTTCATTGTCGCGCACGTCGAGCTTTTTCACGTAGCCCGTAACACGCGCGCTCACCGGCACGATATAGGCCTCGAACTGCGCGTCGTCGGTCTGCTCGCGCCCCTGCACCTCCAGCGTGTAATAAACCCCGGCGATTGAAGCGAGGACGAGGATTGCAAGAACGATGCGCAGGTGTTTCATTTTCACGGGAGGATGTCTTTCCTTGTTCGGCAGGCGATGGCATATTATACAGCGAAACGACGGAGCGCGATAGAAAATGTCTCAAATTTTATGTATAGTTCTAAAAATATGAACCTTTACAAAGAAGAAATTCTGACGACGGATGTCACGATCATTGGCGCGGGGCCCGTGGGCCTCTTCGCGGTGTTCGAACTGGGGTTGCTCGACATCAAGGCGCACCTGATCGACGTGCTCGACCGCCCCGGCGGGCAGTGCGCGGAACTTTATCCCGAAAAGCCGATCTACGACATTCCCGCCCTGCCGGTCGTGACGGGGCATCAGCTGACCGAACAACTGATGGAGCAGATCAGGCCGTTCAATCCCGTCTTCCATTTCAGCCAGATGGCGGAGACGCTCGAAAAGACCGAGACCGGCTGGCGCGTCACGACCGACGCGGGCACGGTGATCTGCTCGAAGGCGGTGGTCATCGCCTCCGGCGGCGGGAGTTTTTCTCCGAAAAAACCGCCGATCAAAACGCTCGCCGAATTCGAAGGCACATCGGTTTTCTACGCCGTGCGCGACAAAAGCTTCTTCGAAGGCAAAAACCTCGTCATCGCCGGCGGCGGCGACTCGGCGCTCGACTGGTCGCTGGCGCTGCACCCGATCGTCAAATCGCTCACGCTGGTGCACCGCCGCGACGAGTTCCGCGCCGCGCCGCACAGCGTGCAGAAAATGCGGTCATTGGTCGCGGAAGACAAAATGAAGCTCGCCATCGGCAACCTCTCCGGCCTCAAGGGCGCGGACGGACAGGTGACGGCGGCGGTTCTTTCCGACCAGGACGGCGCGGGCGGCGAAATCGCCTGCGACGCGCTGCTCGCC